>JAKLQB010000693.1 GCA_022013615.1 Desulfobacterales bacterium
CATTTCTTTCTTCGTTGCGTCCTGCAACATTTTGTAGGCATTACCACTCTTAATAGGAATATCCTGATTCATAAAAGCTTTTTTCAATGATATTTCTATAGCCTTCCAAGATTCGGTAACGGATATGTCAAAATACTTTTGATCAAACAATTGCCTAGCTCTTGTGAGTGTTGCATTTTCTTGTTCAGTATACTTTTGGGCTTTATCGGCCCTTTCCTTTTTCGTGAAAACCTTAAAAAGCCTAATAACAACGGCATTCACAAAAGCTCCAACAACTGCTGCTAGCATGAATTCAAGAATTTTTGAAGCTAAAGCAGATTTTAACAATATGAGAACGTAGTCGGCTATTAGTGAGACAATAAATAGAAGGAGATAAAGAGGGGGAATCAAAAGGGCAGATGCATAAGTTACATGCCCTGTTTTCCGTGCAAACTGTAAAGCAGTGTTTTCGCCTATTAATGCAATGGCATAAAAATACACTGACGAGCCTAATAAAAGAGAAAAAACTAAAAAACCCAATTTTATTGAGATTGGAAATCCGAAAAGGCTATATGAGATATCGCCGTGAAGCGTTATCGTTGGATTGAGTGTAAACAATACACCTAATAGGGCTAATGCAAATCCTATTTTTATTTTGTCAAATTCAGACATTGTCTATTCCAAAACTAACACTAAGGTCAGCGGGAGCCGGCTTTTTCGGCGATCCGCTGCACCGTCTGGTTGGACTGAGTTCACATGTCTTCATCTACAATCCATGACCTACTTGGTGGCACTTGCTACGTCTTCCCTGTCAAAAATGCTGGCCAAAGTTCCACTGGAATATCAAAGTGGGTACCCAGAGTTTCTAATACCTTTCGGTATTGTGAAATGAAGAGGTGCGAGTCCTTTGCGCCCGCAAGTTCCTGAACAAGAGGCAACAGGCTATCAGCTATGTGTCTTGCATCTATCGCTTGTTTCGAATAAGCCTCATACAATCTCTTCAACCAGTGATGATCGTCAGACTCCACTTTGTACTTAATGTAGTTCAGGATCAATAACAGCTTTTCTGATACAGATTCATTTCCTATGGTGGGCAACTGATCCGTGATGAAACTGACCAGTCTTTCATTACCTATTGTGTACAAGTTAATCTGATACTTGCCTTCCATCAAAGGGTAGTAAACGGCGTGTTCCATGATATCCCGTAAAGGCGAGAAGAAGGTATCCCAACATGCCTGCCTATCCCCGTCATCACTTCTCTTTTCGGAAGGCAGGCCGAGAAATAGCAACCATAGGTGGCCCAGTTCATGAGCAATATCCTGCTCCTCCTTAAGACCGATCTTATCTATGCGTTTTAGGAAAATGATGAATCGATCTAAGAACGGATTAAAACATGCGTTGGTTTCTGCTGGAAAAGGAATGCCCTTGATAGTCTGGAATTCTTGTTCATCTCCAAACATAAGGGGGCGCGGATCATTTCCCTCTGACAGAACGTCATTTAGAAGCGACTGCAAGTTTGGGGTGATCTGTGCCTTGATCTTGTCAACGGTTTTTAACATGATGCACTCATCATCACATCCAATGAAACGAACAGATCGGTAGACCCAATCCGTTCCCATTCTTTTTGCATTGATCTATTACAGTCCAACGGATGGCTGAGGGGTGCGGCGCGGTTTTTGCCGCATCCTTCTCCAGCCAGATGTTAGAAGCTCACTCTGTGAAATCTCACTTCTTGTATGGGGCCGTTTTGCAGGTCACCAGGCACGTCGTGTCTCGCCGAAACATAGAGGGGAACGTCGGAAGCATTGCAGAAAATGTGATGTAGGGCGTGAAACGGTGTTTCTTGCCTAGGATCAGCTTGGTGGTGGTGTGGCAGTGAGAAGTGTCCTTCAGCGTCAGGGCCGATAAGGGCGTCGAGAATTAGCTCTGCGATTGAATGGTAGTTTGTGACGACGAGCTGGGATCGTTTCTCTCTGCGTTCAGGTGTTCTTGGTTCTTCGAGGTGCCTATCTCCACCCAAATCCTCCAAAATTGGGTATGTACGGAAGTCGGATATGGCACAGCCAGCATTCTCGCTCAATTGCCTACATTCTTCCTCAAAGGCTTCATAGGTATCATCCTCGACCGCGTATCGGAAGCGGATGCTCTTGTGTAACCCACTCTGAGGGTCTATGAAGGTCTGTGGTATCTGCGCGAACATACAGTCGCCTGTGTCTCCGTCCGTTCGCTGTACATATCGTGTGAACCAGTACCATTCCAAAGCGCCGTGAAAATTAGTCACGACCGGTTTGATAATGCACCCGATAACTGTCTCCGCCCAGTGTGGATGCGTAAATAATCCTTCATGCGGCGCGAATATTCTCGTTTGGCGAATCATTGTCATAGTTTATTACCTCCGCTTCTAACGCCAGCATAAGCTGCCGCCACGGTAGTGAAAGACAGAACTCTTTCGTATGTTTTATTCTTCAAACGGCAGAGAAAGTTGAAAACCGCGCCGAACAAGGCGGTCAGTCTTGATGCCATTGTTAGAGGTTTTTGTTTCCCGATTTGATTGGTCCGTGGCCAGTTCTGGTAAATTTGGGTTAAGACCTATAGCGAGTAGTACGGTTTTTTCTTTTAACTGACCACTTGAATTACTAGGCTCTAACACAACACCATATATAGTATAATTCAGATGTACCCCAAGGTATTTTTGCAATACTTGCCTAAGGTTGCCCAGCCTTCCAGCCTCAATATCGGTAATGTTGAATTTCTTAATTGCATATGATTCTGATTCCCTTATTAATGAATCGATCATACCCCATTTTAGGCTTGGCAAAAAGTTACGATATGTTGTTGGCTTGGGAATATATAATTCACTTGATAGATTATTTGGGATGACACTCCAGCGAACTCTCCATGCTTTATCTTCCTCAGCATCTTGATTGTCACTTGCGTCATAATTTGATTTGGGAAGCCAACGGCATGCGAGTAAAATTCCATCCCAAATACTTAAATGAAAAATGATTTTCATAGCCATTGCGGAGTATGAAACCTGAAAATCGCCTGATAACTTTTGAAGATTATGTAAGAATAAATTTTCCTTTTGATATCGACTAGTAATCATATTATCAGGAATCAAGAGTGCTGATGCAAATAAATCACATATCATTTCCTCTGATTTGTCCAAAGAACTGAGCCAAGGATACCTTGAAGGAGGTGTTTCTTCTAAATCATAAAAATAAGTATGACCTATTTCATGTGCGATAGTAAAACGCAAGACGCCTTGCATTGAAGATTCATTTAGCCTTTCATTAACAATAATTTGAAACCCATGGTTAGTAGTAATTAACCTAGCTGAGTATTTAAGATTTCTGTCGAAGGTTATAGAGGGTTCAATTCTTCGATAAGGGAAAATGGCATTAACATCAATGGGTAAGCTGTCTTGCTTAGAAGCATGTAACAGTTTTTTTGCCTCCAGACTTGTCCATCTCTCAGGCGAAAGACCATTTATTACTCTTGATATATTATTTGATATGTACTGAGGATTATTTGGAAGAGTCATTTTTTTTGGTTGGGGATTCATTCATGTGCCTTTCCATTATTGAAACCAATATCTCTTTGTCCATGCGGCCATCTCTCATTTGTGAGAGTGCCTCCACTACAATTTTATCTTTTATAAATTGATCTTTTTTTAGATCTGAATTTCGCCACAAATCTTCAATTACAGAAGAAATCGCGTTTTTTTCATTACTCTGCGTTTGGTAGTCATCTTGTGGTGGCTCAAAAAACACTTGACACCAATGGTATAAAATTTGTTTTTTATGTTCCGATTGCAGTAACACTGGATTTACAAATACTTGTAATTCCCAAAGGTTACGATGAGATTCTATTATGGAGTCCATTTTTTGCTTTACAAGTCGGTCGTCGGTATTACAAAATTCATCAATACCGCCCCTTCTTGAAGTTACAAACATTTTAGCAATTTTTAAATTCATATCGGGGTCAGGACAATAAATTAACACATCTCCTTTTTCTAACCCCGCATAATCGCTTAAAAGTTGTTCATGTCTTGCCCTATTTTCTGCATCTTTATGATAAGATTGCTTTAAAGAATCCAGGTGATCATGAAGCCTAACAGCATCAATACGGGCACGAGAAATAGAATAAAATCTCTTGTAAAGGTTTCGGCTATCTAATCGCTCAGCAAGTTGATAGGCAATTGGATATTTTTTCTTGTTCCGCAGTTCATTAAGAAGTTCATCATCGCCTAGTTTTTCTAATTTTCTTGTAGACAAAGCATTAATATCTTGATGTTGAGCGTACC
>JAKLQB010000694.1 GCA_022013615.1 Desulfobacterales bacterium
AGCCATTGGGGTGATCTTTGGAATTGGGCTTACTCCCGTCATCCTGGGAGCGGTGGCTGACGTATGGAATTTCAAGGTTGGTATTTTTTCTCTGGGAGCGCTTACAACATTTTCCTGCATTTCCCTGAAAGGCATTAAAAGTATTTAGAGTAAAGATCCACACCCAGAGGGAGAGGGGACCCTGTAGACTCCGGACTTGAACCTGAGGAGCACTGGAATAATGGAGTAATGGAGAATTGCTGTGTTTTGTGGCTTCTGGCTACGTCCAGTTTATAAAACAAATACAGGCGATGGCTCCTTATGACTGCTTCTTATGGCAACCTGCGCATTTCTCGTACGCACCGGTCTTTTTGTTCTCTTTGGCTAAGGCCTTATGGCATCCTTTACAGCTGTAGTGAAAGGCCTTTTGGAGTTTTATTTCGGTAATCTCTTTTTTCACCGGATCGTGGCATTCCCGGCATTTCTTTGTCTCAGCCCAGGGAACCCACACATTTTCTTTGTCTTTGTATTCGTGGTGGCATTCCCAGCACAGTACCCTGTAGTCCTGCGCATGCTTCCTGTGGCTAAATTCAACGGGCCCCTTCCTGTCCTTTTTATATCCCTCATTATCAAGGATGAGGACATCCAGCTCCATTGTGCCGCTGCCCTCTCCAACCTGCGTAGCGTCATTCTCAGCCGCCTTCTGCGCCTCAACTTCAACCCCGACGAACATTCCAGCAGCGGACAGCACTGTTATCAACAAAATGCCAAGAAAAGCAATCCATTTTCGATCCATCTGTAATTCCCCTTTCACTATTTCAAAATAAAAGCCCTATGTCGGCCCTGACGCTGCAAACCCTCATCGGCCAAAATCCTGCCAAGGCGGTACTCGCGTCAGAGCATACCATCTGCGGCCGTGCTCACCTCGCTAAGGCTTTGAAATCAGGCGGTTTCATTGCTTAACGCTCTTGCTTCTCCTTCTATAGAGTTTTCTTGTGTTGTTGTCAATATCCTTTTATGGTGGCTTAAGGCCAGCCTTTCACCAATGGAAAACCATGGTTTTCTTGTCATTTGGAATTACTTCAGATCTCGTTAAGTGGTTAAGTAGTGCCCGACCGAAAACTGTTATTTTCCCTCCGGCCAATAGCGGGAAATCAGGCTCAAAGTCCGGGATCTTCGACTTGATCTTGGAAAAAACATCTCATCCTCAGACACCCTCCTGGGCCCAATTCCATCAATCCAATACCCTAATATTCCACAAAAAACAAACAACAGGTTGCTGAAGTAAGGCATCCCATTAGGGAACACGGTATGTTGGTAGAGATTCCAGTCAAATAGACATCAGGGATCTGAGTGCCAGAGAGATTGGTGGATGAAAGCGTTTTCCGTAGGTCGGGCACCGCTCCGACTTCGATTATCTGGACGTCACGCAATGCTCCCCGGTTGATCCTAGGGTTGGTTCAGTCATTGTTTTTCATGATATCCCCCCTTGCATTATGATTTTTCAGGATATATAATTATTTTTCAGGATTATCACATTTTTGAATCTAATTTTGGGGGAAAGCATCGTTTTTCATGGACTCGGAAACTCAGCATCGTTTTTCAGAGGCAGTCACGGTTTTTCATGAAAGGCGTCTGCCTGAAAGGGCAACGCCGGCCGGATATTCAGCCCTGATTGGAGCCTATAATCTGTTGGTTCCGTTGCCGCGCACCCTCTCTGCCACAGGAGAACGTCACAAGGCCTACGAAGATGCGGGGTGGCGCATCCTGAC
>JAKLQB010000695.1 GCA_022013615.1 Desulfobacterales bacterium
ATTTCGTCTGCATGAATCTTCAGTTTGAATCCCATCTCCTTTGCTCGACTTAACAGTCTTCTGGCCTGCTCCACCGAGAACACATTCTTTTCACAAAAAACATCGCAAAATTCTGCAAGTTTTCGTTCAGCGACTTCGGGCATTACGCGGTCAATCAAATATTCGATATAGGTATCTTCTCTTCCTTTATAATCCTTTGTCACCGCATGAGCACCTAAAAATGTCCTTACAATATCAATTGGATGACCGTTATCCAGGTCCGCCATCACTTCCAGTTGTTTCAGTTCAGTATCATGATCCAACCCATAACCGCTTTTTCCTTCAACCGTGGTCACGCCAAATGAAAGCATTGAATCCAATCGCTTTCTTCCCGTTTCAGTCAACTCATGCTTTGTGGCCTTTCGCGTTGCAAGTACCGTATTCAAGATCCCCCCACCACGCTCCATTATTTGCATGTAGCTGTCACCTCGAAGCCTCCATGAAAACTCTTCGGCCCTGTAGCCTCCAAAAACAAAATGGGTATGTGAGTCTACAAGTCCGGGCAAAACCGCTTTCCCTCTGGCATCTATTACAGAAAACCTGCTTTCATCGAAATCAGATATAGTATCCCCTGTTTTCCCAACAGCCCTGATAATACCTTGTTCAATAACAACAGCTCCGTCATTGATAATTTGCAGATCAGACATGTCTTTTCCGCATTTTGCTTCAAATCCGCTGCACGTTACCAACTGGGAAGCATTTTTTATGATGATGTTTTTGTTCATTTTGTAACCTTAATTATTTTTTTGTAGCTCATTCAGCCACCTTAAAAATTTATCCATTTTATCGAGTATCCAGAATCGAGCATCCAGTATCAAGTATCCAGCATCCAGCATCGAGCATCCAGCATCCAGCTCTTTACTCCATGATTCTGGCTTCAAGTACCTGCCCCATTGAAAATTTCTCTATTCCCAGGTAGTACACCGCCGTATCAATCAGCGCTTCCATAGGAACCAGTCCTATAATTTCACTCCCGACAATATTGACGCCATATCTCCTGGCTTCTATCCTGATCAATTCAAGAGCTCTGTAAAGAGCTGTCTTTGTATAATCAGTCATATTAATGGAAACCTGGACGATCCCCCTCTCCCTTAGAGCTACTCCGATGGCCTTACAATATCGTAAGCCACCACTAATGTGCCTTATCCTATGTGCTATGGCGTTGGCTATATTCAGGTCATCTGTATTTAAATTAACATTGAAAGCGACCAATGGCATTCTGGCCCCAACGGCCGTCACACCGGCAGTGGGATGAATTTCTTTTGGACCAAAATCAGGTTTCCACTGGGGATCTTTCAATTTTTCAGCCATTCCTTCAAACTGTCCTTTTCTTATTGCTGCCAAATTCTGCCTTTCTATGCTTGTTGCTGATTTCTCATATAAGAATACAGGTAGTCCATATTTATTAGCCACTTCGTTTGCGACATCTTTTGAAAAATCTACGGCTTCCGTCATACTCACGTTTTTGATCGGTATAAACGGAACCACGTCTATGGCTCCCATCCTCGGATGCTGCCCTTCATGTTTCCTCATGTCAATTAGATCAACCGCAACACCAATTGCTTCCATAACGGCCTGCTTCATGGCTACCGGCTCGCCTAATGCTGTTACGACCAGCCTGTTATGATCTTCATCTCTTTGATAATCTAAGAGTTTGACACCTTCTTTCCCTCTAAAGGGATTCACAATTTGCTCTATCTTATCCAAATCTCGACCTTCACTGAAATTGGGAACACATTCTATCATTTTTTTCATGCTGGCCATTTCTGTCTCCAAATTTTTAGAACTGCGCGGTTAGTAACATCTCAAAAAATTGGGGCAAATCCGCTGGTGTAGGGCGGCATTTTATATGCCACCGTTATTGGCGGGGTATAAAACCCCGCCCTACAAGAAACAAACCCAAATTTATCGAGAACTTACCGCGGCTATACATAACTCATTGAATTTTCTACTCCATCTTCACAAATGCCTCTGCCACCAAATCCTTTATCAAGTTTTCATCCGGTATAAAGGGAAGCGTGATGTGGTCTGCCCCCTGGCGCAATTCATTGTATTTTATGCTTGTCTCAATAGAATGTTCATTCCTTGCCCATGCCCGTCTTGCAACTCCTCCCATTACATCCCATGGTATTGCTCTCTTAATGATGCTGTCTACTCTTTCACTCCCATCAAGCACTAATCCGAAACCGCCATTTATTGCTTTTCCGATTCCTACTCCCCCACCGTTGTGTAAGGCGACCAGACTCATACCCCTGGCGGCATTTCCGGCAAAACATTGGATTGCCATATCCGCCATTATGTTACTGCCATCTTTTATGTTGGCAGTCTCTCTGAATGGTGAGTCCGTACCGCCTGTATCATGATGATCTCTACCCATCATTACAGGGCCGATTTCGCCGTTTCTAACCATTTCGTTGAATCTAAGGGCTATTTTCGTTCTTCCCAGGGCATCCTGATATAATATCCTGGCCTGTGTTCCCACTACAAGCTCGTTTTTATCAGCATCCCTTATCCATAAATAATTGTCTCTATCCTGGAATCTTCTATCAGGATCTATGCATTCCATTGCAGATTTATCGGTCTTTAGAAGATCTTCCCTTTTACCGCTCAAACAGACCCACCGAAAAGGACCATAACCGTAATCAAAGAAGAGCGGCCCCATGAGATCTTCAACATAGGATGGGAATATGAATCCGTCCATGGGATTTTCACCGTTTTTACAGATCTCTTTCACGCCCGCATCAAACACGGCTTTTAAAAAACTGTTTCCATAATCAAAAAAGTAGGTGCCCCGATCAACCAGGGCGCTGATCATTTGATAATGGTGTTTCAATGAACGATCGACGTGTGTTTTAAATCGTTCAACATCAGTCCTTAAAAGTTCAGTTCTTTCCTCAAAGGTCAATCCTTGAGGGC
Organism: Desulfobacterales bacterium; assembly: GCA_022013615.1. The sequence goes on from JAKLQB010000695.1 coordinate 2,956, forward strand.
AATATCCACCATCATAAACGGCATGACAGGATGTCTGGTCAGACAGTAAATCTATTTTTATATTGTTATCAACCGCATACTCCAACAGGTCCACGATGTTTCCGGCAAATGCGATGGCAATGCCTTCTTTTTTATTCTGATATTTTCTTGCCAATCCAAATGCTTCAGCCGGATCCTCTACTATCCTGCTCACCCAACCCTGTTCATGTCTTGTTTGAATTCGGGAATAATCAACCTCCGCAATGATCCCTGCACCGTTTGCAATCTCAACGGCTTTGCCCTGTGCCCCGCTCATTCCGCCAAGACCCGACGATACAAAAAGATATCCGCTCAAGTCCTTATCAGGGGTTATGCCCAGTTTTGACCTTCCGGCATTTAAAAGAGTGCTGTAGGTTCCATGAACAATTCCTTGGGGTCCGATATACATCCATCCGCCGGCAGTCATTTGTCCATAATTTGCAACACCGAGTGCTATTGCCCTATGCCAGTTTTCCTGGTCATCAAAAAGCCCGACCATTAAGGCATTGGTGATAATCACCCGTGGGGCTTCCAGATTCGATGCGAACAGTCCCAGAGGATGACCGGATTCAACAACAAGTGTCTGTTCCCGTGTCATTACTTCCAGATATTGTTTTGTCAGCCTGTACTGCATCCAGTTCTGGCAAACCTGGCCCGTCTCGCCATAGGTAACAAGCTCATACGGATAAAGCGCAATATCAAAATCCAGGTTGTTATCTATCATTACCTGAAAGGCTTTACCTTCAATACAGTGGCCCGTGTACTCATCGATGGGTTTCCCTTTTATCCCTCCTTCCGGCCGGAAGCGGTAACCGTAAATTCTACCGCTTGTCAAAAGCTCATCCAGAAATTCTGGCGCTAATGTCGTATGCCATTTTTCAGGGATATATCGTAATGCATTTTTCAGAGCGAGCTCAGTTTCTTTCTGTGATAAGGTAAAATCCCTTTTGGATGCCCTCCTGATACCTTCAACAAATTCAGGCATATCGGGCAATTCACCATATATTTCTTCCAATTTTATTGCCATGGATTTTGAAATATCGATGTTGTTAATCATTTGACTGTCACTCCTGTATAAGATTTGCGTATTGTAATTTATGCTCAATTGTATTATCGCTTAAAAGCTGATAATAATCCAATAAACATTTGAGCCCTTGGAGTCCATAACCCACAATTTGTGACCAAATGTAATTAACTTATGGAAGAAATTTTTCTTGGTGTAGATGGAATGACCATGGAAGACCTGCTGGCCATTGCCCGGTATGAGGCAACGGTTCGTCTCACTGAAGAATCTGAAAAGCGGATTTTAAGCACCCGGAAATTAATCGAGCACTGGGTCCAGGAAGAAAAAATTATATATGGTGTCACAACAGGCTTTGGCGCACTGAGCGATGTAATTATCTCTAAGGAAGATACCTGGCAACTTCAG
>JAKLQB010000696.1 GCA_022013615.1 Desulfobacterales bacterium
ATATCAAGAAAGTCGAATAGTTAGATATATAACTACTACGGTTACTGAACTGAACGGGGGGGTATTGTGAAACGGGTATTATCGAAAAAAAATATGACATTGAAACTCTGTTGCTAACAATTGAAAAACAATGGCATTTACATAAAAAGTACGCGGGTAAGTTTGCACCCCCATGCGCACCCCTGAATTAAGAAAGAAGTGGGGGGAGCATTTAAAGGGATAAATGGGAGGCAATAGAAGGGAAAGCACGATATTTTGAAGTACGCAAGAAGTTAACATTCTACTATTGATTTAGGAAAAATATTTCATATGGGTGGCTACGGTTCAGGGAGAAGTTGGGGATTTTCAAAGAAAAATACGGTCGAAGACTGCCGAAATTTGGATATCAACAGATGGATGAGGGAGGGGATTGTCAAACCCAACACTCATAGGTTCGGGGTATGGGCATGGTATCGGGATAAGAAAAAGGTTGCTTCTATCGGTTATGAATCTGACTGTGACGGTAATTCCGGCTATATTCGGTTGTTTTATACCTGGAACAAAACTGAAAAGGTTGACTATCAAGTGCCGTTAGTCACTACCCGGCCTCATTTCGGTGGTCTCCGATGGTGGTTCATCTGCCCTATTTTAGGATGTAGCCGCCGGGCGGGGAAACTCTATAGTCCTCCGGGACGGAAATATTTTGGATGCCGAGAATGTTATGACCTTACTTATACCAGTTGCCAGGATAGCCATAAGTTTGATGCTCTGTACGAAAAGATAGCGAAGGATGTTGGGACCACCCCTGGTTTTGTGAGACGCGTATTATTGAAAAAAATATGACATCGAAAGCTCATTGCTAACAATAAAAAAACAATGGCGTCACAATATAAAGTATGAATTAAGTTGACACCCCTATGCGCGCGCACGCGCGCGCGTTGCAGCAAGGAAATTTCAGTTAATGTTAATGGTGTAAATTTAAAAGTAGCGGGGGGGGTGGTGCCCTGATGGGGGGTACCCCTTATACTATGGGAGGTATAGAAACATATCGTGCGCGAGTTGCAGGAAGATAAATTGTATTTTGAGGCAATGATGTTATGCCGGAAGTGCCGGGGGGGAGGGGGTTAACCTGGGGGGGCCTAATACCCCCTGTGGGTCCCTGCTCGCTCGCATTTTGAAAAAATTTTAAAATCAAAATAAACAGATTGCTCATTGAAAACTGAATTTGTGGTGTGTTAACGGCCTGCCCGAAGTGAGCCGTAAATCACTCAAGACAACAAATCCCAGCATGGGAGGGATGAAACAGGGTGTCCTGTTCAGGCAGGTAGGAAGCCTAACCGGAAAATGGTAAGCACAATAAAAGTACTTTCTAAAAACTGTTTGGCACAGCCTTTGCAGATATGTCTTAACGAGGTGAAGCATTTGAAATTTGAAACGTTTTGATATTTTAGGTAGTTAGTTTAACATCATAGTTACGATAATAGAAAAGTATGTAAAGATATTCCACTTTATGAAGAATTATTTTCCACTTTTTTGTAATTAATTTCACACTTTAAAGCATTTTTTTTTAAAAATTAGCTTGACTTTGCGAAAAAACCATGAGATTATGGCAAAAATTTATTTAGCTTTCTGCTTGTAATCTAATTATGTCAAAGACTTACAGGTGGTCTTCACCGAAACCGCTGAAAATACAATGCACGCTACAACAAGAAACTTCAAGCAAAAAATTGACCAAGAATTTTGATAATACAAAACAGAGCCTTATTGTGAGCATGAGGCCTTTTTATTATGATTTTTAATACCCCGTCCGCTTGCGGCGGGGTCATTCCGCTTAATATTGGTCCAGGGCTTGCCCTGGGGTCTAATACCCTTTATTGAACACGGCTTACAGTGTTTTAGTGCATTTAAGATTTTTAAGGGAAACGTCCGAAAGGGAGGTAGGACATGGGAAAGATAATTTTTTATGGGGCTTGGCTTATCCTTTTACTAGAGTTCATTGTTTTACTAATCAGATTAACGGATGGTTATGTCGATATGGTGGATTTTGACGGATTTTCTGGCGAAAATGATTTGACTTTTGGTCAAAAGGTCAGGTTCCGCCTAAGACTACCAATTTCTTGAAGTTAGAGAGTATAGAATAGATCCGATAAGGGTTTTTTGTAGGGCCACTTGTTTTTAATGAGTGGCCCTTTTGATTTCCATATCCCATAGAAACACAGTCATTTTTGTTAGTATTTTTCAGTGGCGCAACAACTTTGGTCATGCATACATTTAATATACTTAATATAAACATCATAATCATTTCGATAGGTGTCTATAACTTGACGGCTAAGAATAGGCCACAATTTGGCAAACAAGCCCTTTTCTTGTCCCCGTTTTAAATATCCTTTTAGTGTGGTATCGCGTCCAGCAGAAAAAGGCACATAATTAGCGACAAAAATATAATGACAAAATCTCATGATTTGAAAAACGGGCATACAATCGTAAAAAAAAACCCTATGTTTTCCGAATTCATGCATCAACATATCAACATATTTTTTGTGGTTATTTATGTACTCCTTTATTTTTTTTTTCTTATTTCCCCACCGTTCCTGTGCTCTCTCTTCCAAAAATAGGCTTTCTGGGTCTAATAGATAGAGCTTCAAGTCTATGGGTTTATTGCTAGCGACCTTTTCAAGCAAAGCTTCTTTAATAGATTTATTGGCCTTGCTTGGTTTATCATAAAAACTTTCACCACTAATCATAATAATGTCAATATAATCAGATAGTTGTATATAGTTTCGGAAACTATCTGCCAAGCGTTTCGAGTTTCTTTTTGAAGGTGTTACATAATATCTTTGGTTGGCTGCATAAGGCAATATGCCAATCAGTAAGATCTTTAAAGAACTTTTACAGAAAAGAAAAACGAAAAACATGACAATGGCAAGCAATAAAAGCCTTAATCCTATGGCAGGAGATAATATTTTGTTTAGGACTCCCGCCTGAAAGAGATCAATTCCATTATCTTTATAGTGGAGATAAATAAGACTGGCACTCAGTGACGCAGCAATGCCCTGGAGATAATCCATAAAACGTTTTAGCATTTCAACCCGTTACTCATTAAATGCATTAATTCTGTTATAGAGCGAGATAGGCAGCTAACAACGATAGACAATAAATTATAAATTGATTTTTAATAGATTGTAAAGATTCTGCTCAATTAGATATTATAAGTCAAGCTATAATTTAATAAAACTGTAAAACTTTGTAGAAATTTTAAATTGGGTATACGGATTTATGCATTAAAAAATTATCTTGCAGACGCACGCGATACCGGAACTTGTCTTCCACAACAAAGCAAGCAAGATCTTAATACAGAGCCCAAAGCCTTTACTTATAAACGACACTTGCCTCAAACAACCTATTTTCCCAACTCTCTTCTTGCAATATGCAAACCTCACAAGGGCCATTATCAGCATCCCGGTAAATGCCTATTTGCGGGTCAAGCTCACCATCCCCGAATACTCTCTGTTAATAGATACAACCACAATCCAGGATATAGAGTTTAAGACCCGTACATTCTTGTCGAAATGCAGAAAAGACTTTTTCGGCCAACCAGGTCAATTTATCAGGTTGTTGATTCATCTCTTACGCCATTCTTTCGGGCTTATGTATTTATCACCCAGGGACCACATATCGGTTTTAGCTTCCCTTGCTCGTTTTTCAGCCTCTAAATAGGGCTCCATCGCAAGGTCCCTTGGTGGTTTTCCCCGGTATACCTCGGCCAGGCCCACTTTGACCATCTCAAGATTGATATTCTTTCCATCATGGGAAATGACCCCCAATATCCGATTATATCCCTCAAGGTCATATCCTTTGATATCAACGGTCTTGTTCAATACCAAGTCTGCAAGATACTTTTTAGCCTGTTGACTGTATGGCTGACCCGGCTCTCTCTTTTTTTTGGATGTTTCAGGGGCATCTATCCCGACAAGTCTGACCGTGATTTCAATGTCATGACCTTCGGCTTTGATTGTGTCACCATCGCAAACTCGTGTGATTTTGAATTGACCGGCGAAAGCCCAAAATGGGAGAGCTAAGACAAAAGCTATCAGGAATGGAATTATTTTGAGGCTATTTCTCATTGAGCAAAGATCTTATCATGTTTCTGATGTTAATGAAACACCGTGTCCTGTCAAGGCAGGTACGAAGGCCAACGAGAAATAGGCCATACCTGCGTATTCCGATCCATTCCGGACACCCATTCCAATAATTTTCGGACA
>JAKLQB010000697.1 GCA_022013615.1 Desulfobacterales bacterium
CCCTCCCCTGACAGTTTGTTTGGTCCTTTACTTCAGCCAGACGTTCTTTAGTCGAACCGACCCGGTGGGATGTAGTTTGAAGTTTGTGACGTTTTTTACAGCCGGCCACATCACCGTGGAATGGGCGATGGGAACCACCGGAACTTCGTCGTACATCAACTGCTGGGCCTTTTTGTAGATGGCGGTCCGCTTGGACTGATCAACGGTCTTCTTCCCGTCCAGCATATATTTATGATATGTCTCGTTTTTCCACTGGGTCCGGATGGAGGGCGATGCCAGGCCATCGAAGAGCACTGCTAAGAAGTTATCCGGGTCTCCGTTGTCCCCAGTCCACCCGAGCTGGAAAAAATCCATATCCGGCGGCTGATCTCGCTGCCGTTTCAAATAGGTTCCCCAGTCGTAGCTGACGATTCGGGCCGTAATGCCAATCTTAGCAAGATCACCAAGCATGGCAATGCCCACCTTCAACCCTTCGGGGTTATAGGGCCGGGGAACAGGCATAGACCAGAGGGTAAGTTCATCCAGGCCCTTGCCTTCGGGAAAGCCGGCCTTGGCCAGTTCCTGTTTGGCCAGCTCAAGGTCGTATTTATAGCCAGGTATGTCCGTGTTGTATCCCCACATGGTCGGTGGAATGCAGTTTTTTGCCACCTCGCCCATGCCCTGGTAGATGTTATCTACAATGGCTTTGCGGTCAATGGCATGGGCTACGGCCCTGCGCAGGTGGACATTACTCTTCCATGGTTCCTTGGTGAGGCCGAAGCCCAGGTAGCCGATGTTCATACCTGGCTGGCTGAAGATTTGCAGATTGGGGTCTTTCCTGGCCAGAGGAAGATCCGCCGGGTTGGGGAACTGGCAAATATGGATGTTGCCACCCTTGAGCTCCAGAAAGCGAACTGAGTTCTCAGGGATAGCCCGGAAGACGATTTTATCCAGATAAGGTCCAGCGGACTTGTCCCAGTAGTCTTTGTTTCTCTCCAGGATTACCCTGTCATCTCTGATCCATTTGACGAATTTGTAAGGCCCGGTCCCTACAGGATTGCGGAGGAATTCCTTTGGGTTTTTCATGAAGGCCGTAGGGCTGATGATGTCGGCAAAATCCATGCCCAGGTTGTTCAGTGTGGGTGCCTCAACCCTCTTAAGCTTGAAGACGACCGTATACTCATCCGTGGCCTCGATAGAGCCGATTGTGTCATCCATCTCCATCATCTGCCAGTACTCGGGCGGCCGTTCCTGCTTGGGGATATCCCATCCCTTGCCGCAGAATTTGACATTGGGCTCCTTCATCATACGTCCAATGGAGAAGACCACTGCGTCGGCGTTAAAAGGAGTTCCATCGTGGAACTTGACTTCTTTGCGCAAGTGAAAGGTGTAAGTCTTGCCGTCCTCGCTGATATCCCACGAGCTGGCCAGACCGGGCTCGAGAGCGGTGGACTCGTCCTTGTAAAAGACCAACGCCTCGTAAATGTTGTCACAGACTAAAAATGAGTTGCCATCCGTTTCATAGGCAGGATCCAGCCCCACACTGTCACCGCCACGGCCAAAGACCAGCGTGCCTCCCATTTTGGGCGTGTCAGCTAAGGCAATCCCGCCAACCAAAAAAGTGAAAACACACAGTAATACACCTATTTTCTTGATCATTTTGCTCCTCCTTTTTCCTTTTGGTTTAAATTTGCCCCCCAATGGGACCTTACTGAAACTAACACGTCTTCGAAAAAAGTCTTTGTAATATTATGTATTTTCATCGAAACTCAGTTAAAGTAAGCCGCATAGTTAAATTATTGGCAAAATGGGCAGTTAATTAGAAGTTAAAAAACAAATCTCAGAACCAACAAAAAAAATTCATAGATTCACTTTTCAGTGGGACGATCCATTTTAAAATAGTAAAAAATACCCTCGGATGTCAAGGAAATAGTACCCGGCTCTGGTCAACCGTCCTGCCAGGATGCCGCACCCCCAATACCAGTTTTTAAAAGCCATATGTGTTTCTCATAAGCCTGTTCTCATGGAGGTCCGTCAAGGCCTCTGGGTCGCCTGCTCTTTGTAAAGTAGGACATTCGGTATCTCCAGAATTCCTGCCTTTTCGTCAAGGAGGGTGTCTGAGCCTAAACCCATCATTGAATATTGAAAGATAGCCGGAATCGCCAGCGCGTAATTGTGACACCAGTAAGTTATGGCTTCTGAGGGAAGGCTTAGGGCTTGCGCAAAAATAACTTCATATTTTCGCATCCCATCTCCAGGCTATCTTGACTGTGGCATCCTCCTAATCAACAATTTAATTCTCAGTATCGTGTTTATTCAATATAGCCAACAACGTATTTTTGGGTATTTTTTAACTTACGCCCTTTGAATAGTCCACCCAGTCCAGGGCTTTTCGTGGCTTCCATCGCCTTCCGTACAGGATATTATCGATATGAGGGAATACACACCTCGCCAGATGCGAGTGGCGTAGTATATACCTGACCAGTTTATGAATACTGCGGTAAGGACGCGAAAAGGGGCAGACAGCCATACAAACACAACAGTCCGTTCCAACCTTGCCCCAGTACTTGAAACAGGTCTCCTCATTGAGCTTCCAGCGTTCAATACCTCTGTCCACCTTCTTTTCCTGATCCTTGGGAATGGATCTGGAGGGACAGGATTCTGCACACTTTAGACAAGCCTCACAGAACTTTTCAGCACCCAGGTCCACGGGGCTATCGGGAACAAGGGGCATGTCAGTCTGAACTGCGAAAAGGCGCACCCTGGGGCCGTACCTGTCGGCAATGAGGTAGCCCTGGCGGCCAAGCTCCCCTAACCCGGCGTCTATCGCTAAAGGGACCATCAAAAGATCATAGTGCCGGTTATGTTCTGCAACTGCCCTGTAACCCATGGTGCCAAACCACTGGGACAGGATAGTGGTGATATATGCCCCCCGGGCATAGTTGTACCCACTCTCCACAACCGAGGGCGTGTGCGGAGCGGTAATCACCATATCATGGTCCATGGCTGTGGCCACAACTACTGCATAAGGCAAGGGTTCGGGGATTTCCCTGCCCCACTCGTCCCATTCGCCATAATGAATTTCCCCCTTATAACTGTATGCCCACCGGGAATCAATCCTGCAAATACCTACCAGGTCAGCTCCCAGATGCTTCGCCCATCCCTTGACAATCCTGGTGGCCCTGACCGGATCAAGCTCGGCGGGCGGTGGCATACTGTCTTTGTCGGCATATGTACTCTGTGATGCTGCCGAGCCAGGAATAACATGGGCCTTATGACCAAGCATATTAGAGAGTTCGAAAGAGGAGACTAACATGGATACGTTGGGTCGGTAGGAGCCATCGATTGAACCGGGTTTGCCTAAAGGTCCACCCCGGGCCCGCCGCCTATCGTCATATTCCTTATGTTCGGGATGCATTGCATAGTATCGGTCGTACTGCTCTGCGCCAGGCTTAATGGTTCGGTTCCGGGCGAACATGGTATCCCTTTCATCCATTTGATGAAAACCCGAGCCGTCACTTGCCAGATAGCCGGCCGCGCCCTTGAGGGACCGGGCTTTGCCTTTATGAGGGATGAGGAATATGGCATGCGCCGCCAGTAAAATTCCGAAAACCCAGGCCAGTGGTATCCGAACATCCGGCCATACAAGTATGAGTACTCCCAGCAATAAGTGCAGAGAAATTGCGGCTGCGCCTATTTTGGGCGCCCGGGATTCCTGCTCCCGTATGGACTCGTATGTGAACAGTCCGATTATACTTATAATACCAAGATTAATCAGCGACAATATCCAGATCAAAGCGGTATCAACGCTCATAGTTTACTCCTGCTTCTTTACGTCCCAATTGAGCCAAAAAGTTTCGTAAATTACTCTGAAACTCTATAATATTAATTCCATTAATAGTAATCAGACATTAATCAAAAGTCACCATTGAAGAAATATAAAAGGTGAACCAGAAATCCTGAAACCTTAGTGTCCCAGAGTTATTTGCCAATTGGGAATGATTTTTTTAAGGAGGAAAAATTAAGTTCCCACATTAATATTTTTCCAGTCTAAGGCACAAAATCAATATCTATTACCGGTTGAACATTTTTAAAAATATTTCTAAGGCTGCTCCAAAAATCCTTTTTTTAACTCTCTCTTTAATATTTTCCCGGCCGGGCTCCTTGGAAAATCATTTACCGTCAAATATTCCTTGGGAACCTTGAACGGGGAAAGGCGAGATTTCATATGGGCATTCAGCCTGTCCTTATCAAGGGATTCACCGTGCCGCAGGATGATAAAGGCCGTCACCCGCTCACCCCATTCCCGATCCGGGAGGCCTATGACCGCACATTCCTGGACTTCGGGACAGGTGTAAAGGACATCCTCCACTTCACGGGAATAGACGTTTTCTCCGCCGGTAATAATCATATCCTTAAGGCGATCCACAATATACAGGTAGCCGTTATCATCAAAAAGGCCGATGTCGCCCGAGCGAAACCATCCTCCGTCCCAAAAGGCGGCTTCGTTGGCCTCGGGGTTATTGAGATAGCCTTTCATGATGTTGCGAGCTCTAATACAAATTTCACCCCTCTCTCCCGCGTCCATCTGTTTGCCACTTTCATCGCTAATTTGAATTTCCACACCGGGCACCGCCGTCCCTACTGAGCCGATGACATGGCGGTAGTAGTGATTATAGGTAACCATGGAGGCTGACTCGGTCATACCATAGCTCTCGTAAATCGACAGATTGGTCCGCTCCTCCCACTGGCGGACAATCTCTGCTGCCATGCTGGCCGCAGCCGAAAAACAGTAGCGCACGACTCCGAGTTTTTCCTTGAGCCTCTCCACGGCCAGAAAGCGAACATACATAGTGGGAACCGCAAAGAGCTTGGTCACACGACCGCTTTCCATGAGATCAAAAACGCGCTCAATATCAAAGGTGGGTATCATCTCGAGGCAACCTGCGCTTAATATGGTGGCATTCATAATGTGCATCTGCCCGAAGATATGGTTGAGAGGCAAAAAAAGGAGTGCCCTATCTTTTTCACTTGATCGCTCATGGAAGATGACATTCTGTATTGCCGTATTGACGTTTTCGTGCACGAGCATGACACCTTTCGGTGTTCCTGTTGTTCCTCCGGTATATAAAATGGCGGCTGTGTCAGAACGGTCACGGTCGATCGCCCTGAATGAACTGGATCCCATATGCAATAGTTGTTTGAAATCCAGGTCACCCTGGGGGCTGATCACTTTGTCCAGGCAACCTGCCCCCCGGAACCCGGCCAGGTCATCCAGTTTCTTATCAAAGGTAAAAAGGAACTTGGGCCGGGAGTGGTTGATGAGAAGTTCCAGTTCGTCACGCTTCAACAGGCTGGAAAACGCCACGGCCACTCCCCCCGCCTTGAGAACTCCGAAGTAGAAGGCAATCCAATCACCGGAATTGGGTGCACAAAGCCCGACGTGGTCGCCGGGTTTAATACCCATTCGGATGAGTGCTGTGGCCACGCGATTGGCTCGATCGTTAAGTTGAGCATAGCTGGTCTCGGACACGTCTTCGCTCAATACGGGCCGGTCAGGAAAGTAGAATGCGGATCGCTCCAAATTTTTTGCAATATTCATTATGTTTCTTTCCTCTACATTAATGACGGGATAAAAAGTGCAATTCCCGGGAAAATCGAGAAAAGTAAAAGGTTATGACATTCTTTCAAACACTGCCGCAATGTTTTTCTTTTCGCCGAAATGGATACACCCGGTCGGGCATACACTCATGCACGAAGGCTGTTTGTTATCTGCCAACCTCTCAACACAGAGATCACACTTCACGGCAATCTCTTGATTGTCATCGAATTGCATGGCCTCAAAAGGACATGCCTCGATGCATTCTCTGCACCCAATACAGAGATCATTGTCAATCAAAACAATGCCCTGCTTATTTCTCGAAATCGCCTCCACGGCACAGGCTTCCTTACAGGGCGCCTTTGCACAATGGTGGCAGTATACGGGGATGAAATCAGACGACCTTTCAATCACCCTCACCAGCCTCGGGCCCACGCCCAGCCCGTGCTCCTGCTTGCATGCGACCTCACAGGCATGACAACCCATACAGTTCTTCTTTGTGAATACCAAAGAAATCTTCTCCATCTCATTCCTCCTATTCATCTTCACAGCGGGATATGTTGCACAACAGGACCCTCAGGCTGGTTGCCCCCATGACAGGATCCATGGACTCATGGGAGTTATCCGTGAGCATGTTGATATTGGAGATATCCCAGCCGTGATCGGGACTCTTGATCTCCGGGTACCACCAGCCATGCTCGGCCACAATCACCCGGGGATCAATCCCGTCGTTCAGCTTTGCCCGCTCTTTTGCGCGCCCCCTGGGCGATTCCAGCCAGACCCAGTCTCCCTCCTGGATGTCGTGCTTCATCGCAGTCTTTGGATGAATCTCCACAATGGGATCGGGCCTGATCTCCCTCAGCCATGGAATCTGCCGATTTGCAGAGTGAAAAAAGGTGGGTGTCCTGAACCCTGAATTCAGGATATATGGGAATTTCTCAGCCAGATCCGGCCTTGAGACCGGGCTTTCAGGTATTTCTGTATACTTTGGCAGGGGATCACGCCCCCAACCTTCTAAAATGGTGGAGTATAGCTCCACTTTCCTTGTGGGAGTGGAAAAACCTTTTTCCTTGTATTTGTAGAACTTAGGCACACCACGGAGGTAGCCTTTCTTTTTGAATTCCTCCCAGGTAAGGCCCGTCGGTTCCAGCAGCCATTCCAGGGCATCCTCCACGGTGTCCCACCATTGCTGCCCCATGCGCTTGCCCAGTTCCATAAAGATCTTGTGGTCTTGCCAGCACTCGCCAATCTCCACCACTTTCTGTCTTGCCAGCACGTAACCGTGGAATTTCCAGTTATCCGCCACGTGATTCTGTTCGAGCCAGGTACCGGCAGGCAGAAAGATATCGGCCAGTTCTGCGGTCGGTGTCAGGAAGAAGTCCGAAACGGCCAGAAAATCCAATTTGCTCAAGGCCTTATAGACTTCCTTGGCATTGGCTCGGGATACCACTGGGTTGGTGCCCACCAGGTATCCCGCCTTTAACGGATAGGGTTCACCGGTTAGAATAGCATCCCAGGCACATTTGGGCGTCACAATGGTCATCCGGGCAGCGAGCTTGTATTGTTCACCGCCGAGTTGCTTTAATCTCTGCTCGTTAGACAAGGATCTGTGGGAGGAGAATTCGGAAATGGATCGGGTCCCTGGCGGTTGGTGGAAAACATTGCCCCCGGGTGCATCGAGGTTTCCCGTGGCCGCAATCAGTCCCACCGCAGCCCGGGTAAAATCTGTGCAATTGATGGTCTGCTCGGTGGGTACGCCCCAATGGATTCCGGCCGGCTTGGTGGTGGCATAGAGTCTCGCAGCCTTCCGGATAAGGTCCTGTTTCACCCAGGTGATCTCTTCCACACGGTGGAGGGGGTAATCCTTTCTCACCCTTTCCACAAAGGCATCCCAGCCGTGAATATACTGGGCGACGAACTCCGCGTCATAGAGTTCTTCTTCAATGATCACTGGTTGGGGGGACGGTCATTGGTTGGGGGGACGGTCATAGCTAAATAAGTAACTCAGTTTTTGATCCGATAATTGTTTGATTTCGAGATTGCTTCGCCCTTGATAACAGCATACCCCACTCCGGGCTGGGACATCCCCAGCCTTCTCGCCAACTCTCTTTGCGCAAGCCCAAGTTCTCTATGCGCCCAAAAGCAAAAAAGGGCTCTGGCATCGGACTTCACC
>JAKLQB010000698.1 GCA_022013615.1 Desulfobacterales bacterium
GATTAGCTCAACAATGAACGGCAGCATGACTGTCCACAACTTTAAGGTAGTGGGCACTATTCGATTCGGTATGGTGGTATTAGATAAGAGCACCATCATAGCCGACATCAATGATGTGAGAACTGCTCTGGATATGACCGACGCTGCGAGTGAGATTGTGGGATTTACCAAAGATATGGTCTATGCCGACAGCACTATGGAGCTTGTAGCTCAAGGATTTAATAAAAAATATTCTGACTTGGGTGATGAATTTTCACCCATTATGCTGAGTCTGAGCGGACAGGGCGGGCTAATCAAAGAGATGCTTAGTATGGTCAATACAATCGGCGGCATAGTAGTTCTGGTCTTTGTTTTTGTCATGTCAATCGTACTGTGGAATGCAGGTTTAATGAATGGAATCCGTCGTTATGGAGAGATAGGTGTGCGTCTTGCAATGGGTGAACCTAAGGGCGGCATATATCGTTCGATGATTTTTGAATCCGTATGCGTCGGCATAGTAGGATCTGTCCTTGGCACGGCCATTGGACTGGCTGTTTCATACTGGATGCAGTATACGGGATTGGACTTCAGCAGCATGATGCAGAAATCCACTATATTTATCTCCAGTGTGGTGCACGCTCGAGTAACCATGACAAGTTATTATATAGGATTTTTACCGGGTCTTTGTGCATCTGTGCTTGGTACCATGTTTGCGGGTATTGGAATATATAAAAGACAGACATCTCAATTATTCAAGGAGTTGGAAGTATGAAAACGCTCATCGCAATAATAACGATCATGACAATTTTTCTGTTAAGTTGCACACCGCTTCAAGCCCAGCCTCCGTCCGGGAAGACGATCTTGGAAAATGTCGATAAGAATATATCATCGAAAAATCGGGTATTCAGTTCAAAGATGGTTATCCACGGCAGACGCGGAAGCAGGACAATTGAATCCAAATCCTGGGCTGAAGGTGAAGAGAAGGCCTTTACCGAATATATTGCCCCGGCAAGGGAAAAAGGGACGAAGATGCTCAAATTAAAAGATAAACTATGGATGTATTCACCCTCAACGGACAGGACCATTCATATTTCAGGTCATATGCTTCGTCAGTCTGTTATGGGTTCTGATCTGTCTTATGAGGACATGATGGAAGACCCGAAATTAACTAATCATTATGACGCGGTGGTAACCGGTACAGAATCCTTTGATGGGCGTCCATGCTGGGTATTAAAATTAGAGGCAAAGACAAAAGATGTTGCCTATTTTATGCGAAAGATATGGGTGGATCAGTCAAAAGAAATTCCCTTAAAAGAGGAGTTATATGCAAAAAGCGGTAAATTACTTAAAAAGCTGGAACTGAAAGATGTGACGATGATTCAGGACCGCTGGTTTCCGAAACGGATGATCTTTAAAGACATATTGAAAAAAGGAAAGGGAACAGAATTTATCTTCCTGGACATAAAATTTGATCAGGATATTCCGGAACATATTTTCTCCAAGGCCGTTTTAAGAAAATAGAGAAGAAATGAGAAGGGGAGGTTGTATTCATGTACAACACAACCATTCAGACATCAATCAAAGACCATGCTCGGCTCGATCGCCGCGGAAAATAGGGATTGTGAGGGAATTGAATCGCCATTCATTCTTCTGAGGGCTATTACAACAAAGGCTTTTCCGGCTATACAAAATTTTTTTGCGGAATTTAAACACAAATTTATTTATAAGGTACTAATAAACTAAGGAGTTCGATCAGGAGGGCCTTTTCATGGAAGACGTCTACATTCGTTTGGCCAATCACTTGAAAGATCTGATAATGGGATATCCTTTCAACGATGGCCTCTTAGACCTGCTTAGGAAAATGTTTAACCCAACCGAGGCACAGGTGGCTCTGGCTATCCCAAATAACCTGGCTCCTTTGGAAGTGGTTGATTTGGAAACCATCGCCTCTCGCTCGGAGCTGTCTCTCTCTATGGTTGCCGAATCACTCGATTCCCTTTCCAGCCGCAGCATGCTTTACACCGCATCTACTAAATCTGGAGCTAAGGGTTATGCACTTCTCCAGGTAGGTTACGGCATGCCGCAGACCTTTTTCTGGGAAGGCAGGAAAGACGACCATGTCAAGGAAATGGCCAAGTTAGTTCTGAAATATTTTTCTGTGCCAACGACGAGACAGGTTTATGGTGGTGTACCTACCAAGACATACAAATATAGTCCAGCCAACTTATCCGTGGACGTGCCCATGCAGGGGGTGTTGCCTCACGAGCAGATGGAATCTATTGTTGAAGTTGCAACCAAAATAGCAGTAGCCCATTGCCCATGCCGCATGTCGGCCAATATTCTTGGCAGGACAGATTGCGACCACAGTTTAGAGGTTTGCATCAAATATGATGAAATGGCCGAGTTCGTCATATCAAGAGGTCTGGCCCGGGAGATCTCCCAGGATGAGGCAATGCACATTCTTGAGGATTGCGAAAAAGAGGGACTGGTTCACATGGTAGACAATGCCCAGGGTCAAATCAAACACACATGCAACTGTTGCGGACATTATTGCTGGAACGTGGGCATAATAAGGAGACGTAAGATCCCCCGGGATACCCTGATGGCAGTGTATTTCATCAGGGAAACCGATTCTGAAGAATGTATTGGCTGTGAGGCATGTAAGGACATATGCCCTGTGGATGCAGTGAATATGGTTAATGATAAGGCAGAGGTGGATCTGGACTGGTGCATTGGTTGCGGGGTGTGCGCTGTTTCCTGCCCTACCGGCTCAATCTCTATCAAACGTCGCTTAGAAGCAAGGTCACCGGAGAACTTCGCCGACCTTCATCACAGAATAAGATGGGAAAGAGGTCTCATTTAGTTGGATTGAGGCTGTTGCTCGTTTTTTACCCTTCCGAATGGCCAAATCGCCTGCCCATTGCATACGGCGCAGGAACAAGGTTAGCGTGAGGACTTTTTTATGCATGAAATGTCCATAGCTCAGAGCCTGCTCGACATCATAAGAGAGGAGATGGCTAAGCATGATGTAAGAGTTTTGAAATCGATCCGGCTCCACATCGGTCAAATGTCGGCCATTGTCCCTGATTCCCTCTCTTTCTGTTTTGAGGTAATGACTTCTGGTACGGAATTGGAAGGGGCGAAACTGATCATGGAAGTCATCCCCCTCAGGGGGAGTTGCAAGGAGTGTAATCAAGAATTTGAGATCCGGGATTACGCCTTTGAATGCCCCCATTGTGGCAGTCGGGAGATCAATACCATCTCCGGACGGGATTTATCCATTGTGGAAATGGAGGTGACCTGATTGAGGATTGTTGATTGACGTATTAGTTAAATGATCCATCGGGATTTGGGTTTAACACGAAATAGGTAACTTCTCAAAAACATATGGTAACCGTTCTGGGTTAACGATTCAGATTTTCGGTGAACATTGAACCCTGAACGTTTGAACCCGTGAACGGTTACAACATATAAGGAGTGATTGTATGAAAATATCAGTTGTCAAGAATATATTAGAGGCCAATGATCGGATCGCCCAGGAAAATAGGGCGATCTTTGATGAAAAGAATCTATTGGTACTCAACCTCATGAGTTCTCCCGGGGCTGGAAAAACCAGTCTATTGGAAAAGACCATAGATGCCATTAAAGAAGACTTGAGGATAGGTGTCATTGAGGGGGATATCCAATCGTCTCAGGATGCTGAGAGAATCGCAGCCAAAGGCATCCCTGTGGTCCAGATCAATACGGGAGGCGCATGCCATTTGGACGGGAACATGATCAGGGGCACCTTCCATTGCTTTGACTTTGATGCCCTTGATCTCCTTGTGGTGGAAAACGTGGGGAACCTGGTCTGTCCTGCAGAATTCAAAGTAGGGGAGGACTTTAAGGTGATGATCCTGAGCGTCACTGAAGGTGAGGACAAACCGACCAAATATCCTCTCATGTTCCGCGAGTCCAAAGTGCTGTTGATAAACAAGATCGACTTGCTTCCGTATGTTGACTGTTCTGTGGAGAAAATAAGGAGTGAGGCATTAAAGGTTAACCCCCACCTGACTCTGTTCGAGATTTCCTGCAAGACAGGAGAAGGGCTGGATGCCTGGTATAGCTGGCTCAAACAAGAGGTAGAACATAGGAGGTCGGATAAGTGACCCCAATTGAGCGAAAAAGCTCAATTGGAAGAATACAGAATTCAGTAGACCCCAGAGGAATAGATTCCATATTCCACGGGGCCCCGATAGCGGGATTTACGCTACCCTCCGACAGGCAGAAGACAGAATGGTTGAAAAACCCGATGTCAATAACCTCACCATGAGTGAGATATAATTCGGCAGTTCCCCATCGCTCAACCCAAAACTGGTAACTAACAGCGGATAACTCCTGATCGAGGCTTGACTCGATTAGGGTGTTACCAATAAATTCCAGCGGTTGATGTTGAAATTGAGAGTTCTAAAGAACGTATTTAACATTTTGCTGAGTAGGTCATAATTGAAGTTAATATTTAAATATGTGTTGGCTGCGGCCTCCGTGTTACCACGTGTTCTACTGGCGCTTTACGACTGATGAAAAAGCCTGATGCTCAGCAATACCAGCCCCCCAAATCCGGTGCCGAGACGTACATGCGGATCGCAATGGAACGGGGCAAGAACTTGATGCCTAAATAATGAAAGAACTTAGACTACCCATGGGAATGGCGGAGTCGTCATGGCTCTGCCTTTTTTTGTTAAGGGTGGGACGAAAGGGGGAACGTTCGAGGGTATGTTTTGGGCGTAAAGGGGGAATTCCATTGGTAATTCAGTTGACTAATTGATTCACTTAATGGTATTGAACAATCCATGCGAAAATTAGCCCGACTGGATGCCCAGGGTGTTTTATCCCGCGTTCCGCGGGATTA
>JAKLQB010000699.1 GCA_022013615.1 Desulfobacterales bacterium
AAGGGATGGACTTAAGCCGGTTCACAGGCGTGTCCTATATGGAATGCATGACCTTAAAAATTATTTCAACAGACCGTTTAAGAAGTCTGCAAGGTTAGTTGGGGATGTAATTGGTAAATACCACCCACATGGAGATGCAGCAGTATACGATACAATAGTGCGAATGGCCCAGGATTTTTCCCTGAGGTATCCCCTTGTAGACGGCCAGGGAAATTTCGGATCTGTCGACGGGGACCCACCGGCGGCCATGCGATATACGGAAGTAAGGATGACACGGCTTGCCCAGGATTTCCTTTCTGATATTGAAAAAGAAACAGTCGGTTTCACGCCAAATTATGATGGCTCTTTACAAGAGCCTGACATTCTCCCAACCACCATACCTAATTTATTGATCAATGGTTCTTCAGGAATCGCCGTCGGTATGGCAACAAACATTCCACCGCACAATCTATCAGAGGTGTGCAATGCAGTAATAAGGGTGATTGATCAACCTGATATTGATCTGGACGAGTTGATAGGGATTGTTTTTGGACCGGATTTTCCAACAGCCGGATTCATCCTGGGGAAAAAGGGGATTCGTGATGCGTACAGAACGGGTAGGGGTATCATTAAGATCAGGGCCAGGGCGTTCGTAGAGAAAGTTGGAAAGAATCGGGAAAGAGTGGTGGTCTCTGAGATACCCTATCAGGTAAACAAGAGTAAACTCCTGGAGAAAATGGCAGCACTGGTTAGGGAAAAAAAGATAGAGGGTATATCGGATATAAGGGATGAATCTGATAGAGACGGGATGCGGATCGTTGTAGACGTAAAAAGGGACGGAAAGGCGCTTGTGATCCTTAACAGGTTGTATAAATTTACGCAGATGGAAACCTCGTTCGGGATTATCATGCTGGCCATTGTAAATGGGCGACCGGAAATCTTGACGCTGAAAGGGATCCTGGAGCACTTTGTTGCTCATCGTCGGGAAATTATTATACGAAGGACTATTTATGACCTGAGGAGGGCAGAAGAGCGAGCGCATATTCTTGAGGGACTAAAAAAAGCGCTGGATTTTTTGGATGATGTTATCGAGTTAATCAGGTCTTCCTCTGACCCCAAAGAGGCAAAGGGGCGCCTGATGTCTGACTTAGACTTTTCGGACATCCAGGCCCAGGCAATTCTGGACATGAGATTACATAGACTGACAGGATTGGAAAGGGAGAAGATCAATGCGGAATACCAGGATTTAATTAAGAATATAGCGAGGTTTAAGGCAATTCTGGAAAGCGGAGATATGGTACTCCAGATTATCAAGGACGAAATAAAGGATATCCAGAAAAAATATGGGGATGAGCGCAGGACAGAGATCCTTGAGGATGTCGGAGATATTGATATGGAGGATCTTATAGCGGAAGAAGACATGGTGGTGACCATCAGCCATGATGGCTATATTAAGAGAAATCCAATCAGTCTTTACAGGGCTCAGCGCCGAGGTGGCAAGGGAATGACCGGTGTAAAACCTAAGGCGGAAGATTTCGTAGAACACTTATTTGTTGCATCTTCCCATGATTATTTCCTTTTCTTTACGAATAAGGGACGTGTTCACTGGAAGAAGGTTCATGAGATTCCTGAGGGCGGTCGGGTGTCGCGCGGAAAAGCGATTGTAAATCTTTTACAACTGAAAAGTGGCGAAAGGGTGGCCACCATACTTTCTGTGAAAGGTTTTGTAGAAGGCAGATATGTTGTTATGGCATCAAGAAAGGGATTGGTTAAGAAAACCACGTTAGAGTCTTACAGCCATCCCAGGTCGGGAGGAATCGTTGCTCTGAAAATCAGAGAAGAAGATGAACTGATCGCTGTGCGGGTATCAAGCGGAGAGCAGGATATTTTCTTAACAACAAGGCAGGGGAAGTCCATACGGTTCAAGGAGGCCGATCTAAGGGATATGGGAAGGGTGGCCGCAGGTAACATCGGGATTAGAATGGAACCGGGTGATGAGGCTGTAGGCATGGAGGTCCTTAAAGAGGGTGCCACAATCCTGACCGTGACTGCAAATGGGTATGGGAAACGCACTAAAACAGGAGAGTACCGGGCCCAAGCAAGGGGGGGGAAGGGTATATTGACCATAAAGGCTAGCGAAAGAAACGGCCCGGTGGTCTATTCTTCACAGGTGAGCGGGCAGGATCAGCTAATGATTATTACAGGGCATGGAAAGATTATACGGTTGAGGGTAGCGGATATCTCGGTCATCGGGCGTAATACACAAGGGGTGAGACTGATCAATTTGGGAGAAGGCGAGAAGGTTGTAGGTGTTGCAAGAGTAATGGAAGAGGAGTAAAAAATTAGCTCGCTTCGCTCATCCCCGCTGAAACAGCGGGGAGAGTGTTGGAATGTCGAAGCCCCCGTCTTTAGCTGGGCTGGAACGATGGAATAATGGGAAACATTGTATAGGGCAAAGCGATTTCGAAACATTAGGTATTATGACCGTAAGCGCTCAATAAGTTCAGGCACCCACAACCGTATTAATACATTGAGCGAATGACAATGGCGGTATAGTTTTTCGGAGTTTAGGCGTGAGCCTTTTATATAGGCAGTAACAAAGGAGAAGCGCAATGGCACCTATACAGCCAAAAGGAGAGAAGGTGCGACAGGCCGTAAAATGGATTTCCGAAAACCTAAAAGAGGATGAAAAAAGGCCAATTTACAGACTTATCCAGGACGCTTCACTTCGATTCACTTTATCCCCAAAGGAAGAAGATTTTCTCCGGTCTTTCTATGAGGAAGGCTCGGATTGAAAGGCTGCCAGGACAATGTTTCACGTGAAACATTCTTTTGGCTTTTCAATGTCAACTGATTGTGTTATCAACGTAGCCCGGTGTAACGGGGGGTAACGGGCTAAACTCTTCTACTTAAACATGAAATAAAATCCATACCCAATAAATTTTATTAATTTCAGTTAGTTGACTTAAGCATAGGGACTTCAACCTATTTGCATCAAGCGCACCGTTCAGGACAACTCTGACATTATGGGACACGTCATCTCTATCTCAAATCAGAAAGGTGGTGTGGGAAAAACAACCACAGCCGTAAATCTTTCTGCTTCACTTGCAGCCGCGAAAAGATCTTGCTTGTTGATTGATTGCGATCCGCAGGGTAATGCGACGACCGGGCTGGGATTTAACAAATCTTCCCTGAACAAGGGTGTTTATGATTTCATGTTAGATACAGTCACTTGGGAAGAAGTGATCACTAAAACTGACCTTCCCCACTTGCAGTTAATAGGTGCCACCAAAAATTTAGTAGGTGCAGAAGTTGAGATGGTCTCCGTAGAGAACAAGGAGTTTCGTCTCCGAAAAGGGCTCTCAAAGCTTAGAGAAAAATACGACTATATTTTTTTGGATTGCCCACCGTCCTTAGGTTTTTTGACCGTGAATGCACTGGCAGCAGCGGATCTGGTTCTGGTTCCCCTCCAATGTGAATATTATGCTTTAGAGGGATTATCCCAGCTTTTAAATACGCTTAAAGCGGTTAAAAGGAAATTGAATCCAACCCTTAGGCTGGCCGGGATTCTGCTGACAATGTATGATAAACGAAACAGCCTTTCACAGCAGGTGGCAGATGAGATTCGGGGACACTTCAAGGCAAGCGTTTTTAAAACAGTAATTCCGCGCAATGTGCGCTTAAGTGAGGCCCCGAGCCATGGGAAGCCTGTTCTTCTTTATGATATAGGCTGTAAAGGTGCCCAACAATACCTGGCGTTGGCCAGGGAGTTAGTTGAAAAAGGAATAGAATAAATGGCAAAGAGAAAGGCCCTTGGAAAAGGCTTGTCGGCGCTGATTCCTGAAGCTGATAGGCTGGAGGATGGGGAAGAACAGTTCTTCAGGTGCCCTGTTGAGGCGATAGAAGCAAATCCTTACCAGCCCAGGCAGGATATATCTGAATCCGATTTGGAAGACATGGTGAATTCTGTTCGGGAAAAGGGGATTATTACTCCATTACTGGTTAGCAGAACTGAAACCGGGTATCAGCTTATTGCTGGAGAACGGAGGTGGCGAGCAGCGCAAAAGGCAGGGCTTGAGCGTGTTCCTGTTGTGGTGCGCGAGGTAACACCATACGAGTCGTTGGAGTTGGCCTTAATTGAGAATATTCATAGAAAGGACCTGAATGCGGTTGAAGAGGCCCTTGCCTATAAGCGGCTACTGGAGGAGGCGGAAATCACCCAGGATTCCCTGGCCAAAAGGCTGGGGAAGGACAGATCTTCGATCACAAACCTTTTAAGGCTCCTCAATCTGCCCCTTTCTATCCAAAAAGATCTGATCGACGGCCGGTTGAGCATGGGCCATGCACGTGTACTGGTCGGGATCGGGGATCCTGAACAGCAAAAGGGCCTCAGGGATGCGGTCATAAAAAAGGGCCTTTCGGTGCGGCAGACCGAGACGTTAGCAAAAAAAAGGAGGGGGCCAAGGAATTTAAAAAACAAGCAATCTGAGCTCGATTACTATGTTCAATCCTTGGCAGACAAACTTAAACTGTCGTTAGGGACCAAAGTGGAAATCAAGAAGAAGGGGCGAGAAGGCCGTATTGTGGTTTACTTTTACTCGGACGAGGAGTTGGAACGGCTCCTTGATCTGTTTGGTTGATTTATCTCACCTCTCCATTTCCGTTCTGTCCCTTTGACCAGCCTTTTAATATTGCCCTTGTGTTTGAAACAGATAAGCGCAGTCACAATAATTGAGCTTGTTACAAGGGGCTGTGATTTGCCAAAAAATGCCAATAACACAGGCATGACAATTGCCGCAAGCATGGATCCCAGGGAGACGAAATCCCACGTATAGACGATTAAGATAAAAACAATGACAACCATTAGACAGGCCAAGGGCGATGTTGCGAGATAAATGCCGATGGCCGTGGCGACGCCTTTCCCTCCACGGAACCTCATGAATATGGAAAATTGGTGGCCCAAAAGAGCGGAGAGACCTATGGCAGAAAGGCATGTTTCAAATTCAATTCCCGCTTGAAAAATATAATGGGCGTAGAGAAATACAGGTAAAAAGCCTTTAAGCATATCAAGAAGCAGGGTGACGAGACCCCAGGTGATGCCGAGTTCCCTTGCAACATTGGTAGCCCCGATGTTTCCGCTGCCCCGCTGTGTGATGTTGATGCGGGCCACTCGTTTGGCAATGAGTTTTCCAAAGGGAATAGAGCCAAGAAGGTAGGCAGTCACAATAAATATAACGCATTGATATATCATCTATAATTCTCTTGTCATTTGTTTTTTTATGTTGGATTATTAAATTATTCCTATCTGAGCAGGTATGCAATAAATTTTTTTAGGGTGATGCTGTGAAACTGATGGTAATGGATGGACAGGGTGGCGGGATTGGAGGCGCGATCATCAAGGGGCTCAGGGAATCAGTGGGTAACGATTTGATGATAGTGGCGCTGGGAACGAATTCCATCGCGACTTCGAGAATGATGAAGGCCGGGGCCAACAAGGGAGGTACGGGGGAGAACGCTATAGTGCAGACCAGTCATAATGTGGATGTGATCGTCGGCCCTCTGTCTATCTTAATGGCAAACTCAATGATGGGAGAAGTGACGCCGGCAATGGCCTCAGCGGTCAGTTCGAGTGAGGCTACAAAAATTTTGATCCCCCTGACACAGGAAAAGGTCAGGCTTGTGGGTGTTTCCGGAGAGCCCTTGCCACATCTTGTAAGCCAGGTCGTAGATATTATAAAGGAGATGAATGAAGATGTGTGAATCAACCGCGTATATTTTGAAAGATGGCAAGGAAGAACTCCTCCTTGAGAGTGTTGATGTTTTGGAGAATATGGGTGGCCACGTCAAACTTATCAGTATGTTCGGGGAGGAGGAGATAGTGGAGGCAAGAGTAAAGACCCTTTCTCTGGTGGACCACAAAATTATTCTGGAGCCTTTATAAGTCTGGTCCTGAGTGCTGGATACTCGATGCTGGGTGTATTTGAAAAAATCATTTCTTTTTTCATGCCCGCATAAAACGGCATTTCCGCTTCGCTATAACAAGTATCCAGAGACCAGCCCAGGCGGGATATTACGCTCTATCTTGCTGGAATCATTTGTTTTTACAAAAACTTGGCACAAATTTTAAGATCTTCGCGTATGAAGACATCCAGAACCAGGAGGTGGTACAAATGACAATCGAGGATTTTTCAAAAAAAATAAACTGGCTCGGCCATGACGGATTTCG
>JAKLQB010000700.1 GCA_022013615.1 Desulfobacterales bacterium
GTGAGCAGCATTTCCAGACAACGCTTTCTGCCAAGTGATCTGGACAAGGGGACGGCAGGGCCCATGCAGAAAAGGCCCACATTAATTGCAGTAGTCCCGATCTTAGTGCCTTCCGCAACAATAGCCAGGTCACAGGCAGCAATGAGACCGGCACCATTTGCCACGGCATAACCATGGGCAGAAGCGATAACGGGTTTCTTCATGTATGCAATCACATTGCCCATTTGCTCCATTAATCCCACCCATGCACGATACTCCTTCAGGGATTTCCCAAAAAACTCTGCCACATCAATGCCGGTGGAGAAGGCCTTACCAGCCCCTTTTACCACAACAACCCGGACTTTGGTTTCATTATCCAGTTGAATTAATGCCTGGTTCAATTCCTTTGCCATTTCTGAGCTGAATGTATTGAACTGCTCGGGCCGATTTAGAGTGATGATTCCCACATGATTTTCGTGTTCCACAATTACGGTACTGTAAGACATTTGTTACCTCCTTTGTAACTACCAGGTTCAAAGTTCCATGGCTCATGGTTTGTGATTCCTCGCTGTATTCTCATTTACATTTTTTACATAGTCAATAGCCCTCATTGCAAGTAGAATTTGTTGAAATCAGCAATTTTAGACACTTGAAAATGAGCCCTAAATCACATATTATTGTTAAAAGCGGTTTAACAAAAGGATCTCTAAAAGATGATACCTCAAAAGATGGAACGTGTTCAAACAGGCCTTGATCGTATCAGGGTAGGTCTCTGGAAACAGCTAAAAGGGTATAAACTGGGCCTGCTCTCCAATCAGGCTTCCCTGGACGGCATGTTCAACGGGGCCAAAGAAGTCATCACTCGTCTGCTTCCCGGGCAGTTGAAGGCCCTTTTCGGACCCCAGCATGGCTATGGTGGTGAAGACCAGGATAATATGGTCGAAACCGACCATGCCTACGACAATGCCTTGAAAATACCGGCATTTAGCCTTTACGCCGAGAACAGGGAACCTCTCCCTCATATGCTTGAGATGGTGGACATTTTGATCATCGACCTTCAGGATGTGGGAACCCGGGTCTACACCTTTGCCTCCACCATGCTAAACTGCCTTAAGGCGGCGGTAAAGGCTGGTAAAAAAGTAATTGTCCTGGACCGCCCCAATCCACTGGGAGGCGAAGTCTTGGAGGGAAACCTCCTGCGCCCGGAGCTCTATTCTTTTGTGGGGCCATACAGTCTTCCCATGCGTCACGGCCTGACAATGGGAGAAATGGCCCGGATCTTTAACGAAATATTCAAGCTCGGCTGCGACCTGGAGATCATAGCCATGCATGGGTGGCGTCGGGAGATGTTATGGGATAAAACCGGGTTAAAATGGATTATGCCATCTCCTAACGTGCCACTTCCGGAAACGGCTTACGTGTACCCAGGGCAGGTGATCTGGGAGGGAACAAACCTCTCTGAGGGGAGGGGTACGTGCCGGCCATTTGAGATATTCGGAGCTCCATACTTGGACCCGGAATCGGTAAAAGAGGCACTTAAACCGGATGCGACAAGGGGCTGTTTTCTTCAGGAATACTCGTTTCGCCCCACTTTCCAGAAATGGAAGGGAGAACTCTGCAGGGGATTCATGCTGCATGTGATGGATCCCCATACTTACCGGCCCTATTTTACTTCAATCGCCATGCTGAAAGCGATAATGGAAATCCATAGAAAGGACTTTAAATGGAAAAAACCGCCCTATGAGTATGAACAGGAAAAAGAGCCCATAGACCTGATCCTGGGCGATACATCATTGCGCCAGGGCCTGGAATCGGGAGTCCCTCTTGCCCGCATCACACAAAGCTGGGTCGCGGATCTCGAATCATTTTCAAAGTGGAGAAGGCCATACCTGCTTTACTCATAAAGCCCTGAAGCCTTTTGGCACAGCAATTTCGGGTCTTAAAGAAGGAAGGAGATGGAAGCCATAATGAAAATTGCCATACTGTGGCAGGCTCATTTTAAAACATCCATAGATTATTTCTTTTGCCCCCCGCCAATCCATTTATCAATGGCTTCTTTGTCGAATCGCCATACCCTTCCAATACGGATCGCAGGAATCTTGCCTTCTCCAGCGTACTTGCAGATAGTGATTTCATGCAACTTCAGATATTTCGCGACTTCCTTGGTTGTCATAATTTCTGGCATGATATACTCCTGTATTTTAGATTTTTACAATAAATTGCTCGACATGGTTACAAACATGAGATAACAGCTAACTTTTAATATTAATGCCTCAAAGTTTCAAAGTCAATAAGTAAACTGCTAATAATCAATAAAAATACCTTAAC
>JAKLQB010000701.1 GCA_022013615.1 Desulfobacterales bacterium
CAAAATTTATAAAATTGTTGATGGGATTAAAAACAGGCATTCTTTGTGTCACATTCCAGGCAAGATGGTATTTGAGTAGAACGTACACATCATCCGGATCACGGCCCAGCCTCTGTATAGCCAATGCACGCTCATACTTTATCTTGTCAGAATCGAATAATCTCAGGTAAGATTCTCTCTTATGGCGTATGGGAGAGGCATCGTGTTGTTGCGCATTCTTGTTTTCAGAGTCACTCACCAGCTTGAGAATCGGCTGAAATGCATGACACATAAAGTCGGCCTCTTCCTGTATGCACCGATTCAAATGACATAAAACCGATTCCTCAAATTCCAAATCACCGCAAAAATGGCACTTTTGATGCGGGTGTGACACTTTTGACCTGGCGCACTCCCGGCATTTTGGGGGCAGCTTATTTGAATCATTCATTAATCATTACTCTCCTATTCCCTCTACCCGTCCGGATGTATCTATGAATTACTGGTTCTGCATGATCTAATCCAGCCACTTTTCCGGTGGTATAACCAAAAATTCCTTTACCCTCGGTGAATTTCGTACAAAAAAGTCGCCAAAGCATTTGTTTTATCAGCAAGTTAACATTTTACTCAAGGTTCTGAGTAAATTTACTCAATATTTTACGTGTTCATCAAATTCCTTTATAAAAGCCTGAAAATGCTTGACATTCAACTCACGTAGTGCCAAATTATTACTATTGACTCATTTGCCATGTGTAAAAGGAGATCTTTCACCGTCCTTCGGGGCGGTGATTGCATTTATGCCTCTTTTTTCAAATATTTCCTTTCAAGATTTTCGGGTCAATCCCACCTTTTGGCCGAGAACCTGACTCAAGATCAGACAGTACCTCAGCAAACGTAGCCAACCCCCACCCCTCTGGGATCTTCCCTAACGGAGAATCGACCATCCGGACTTTTTCATGGCCGGGAAAGCGAAACTTGACGAACCGCTCCCCGTATAATGCCTGGGCCATTATTTCTGATTGAGGTAGCCAGCGAGTAAACTTTATATCGTTTTGCTATCCTGAACCGCCTTGAAGTTTTGCAAAAGGAAAGTCATTAAAGGAAGTTTGCTTTTCATTTCAGAACTCCTCATCAGTCTCGTAGCCCTTAAACTCAAATATTAGAGTCCGCCCATCCTTTATTCGTACTAAAATGTCAGTCTTGAATCTGTATGATTCATTCTATTTTCCTTTCGATTTATAAAATCCATCCTTTTTGCTTCAGCACAGAGATATCTTTTTCGAGCCTTTTAAACGCGCTTAGTTTCCGCAACGGTGAAAAATCGGAAATTAATTCGGTAATGCGAATTCGAGATTCAGCCATGCTAAACCTCTTCAAATGCCTGCCTTTAAGCCCGCTGGCTGCGCGCAAGACTTCAAACAGGACATCCTTAGGATCGGGGATTTGCTCAATTATAGATAAGTCAGGGACATTCAAGGGATTTTTTCCGTTGGGGTTGCCAGCAGCAAGCCTGATTGCAGGTTCGTCGAAAAGCAACCAAGCTTCTGTCATTCGCACAGGCACTACACAGACAGCCGGCGCCTGAAATCCCTGTTTGGTCGCTTCGTGGAGCGCAATGCGGATTTCCTTGTAGCGGCTCTCAGGATCTTCTCTTTCAGCATCTCTGTGTATAAAAAGTAGATCGCATGGAAAAAGATCTATTGCGCTTAAAATACGTTCGTGGAGGCTTTGTGGGGGCTGGGGCAAACGGCGCAAATCAGCCCATTCAGGTTGAACCAGACTTACGTTGCCCTTTTCCCGCAAGACCCAGGTGAGGATGGGAAGCAAAGCACGATCAGAGGGGCCATCTGAAATCAAGGTATAGCGAATTTCATCCATCAATGCGCCTCTCAAAAGGAAGCAACATCTGAAGGTCATCGCGGTCCACCACACGCCTGGTACGCCGCTTTTTCTCGCGTCTGTACGGTGAGGCCGGATTGAGATAAGCTAGAAGTTTTCCCTTAGAGACAATAGGTGTTTTTTCTGGGGCTTTGGTCCGCCATGTATCTGAAAGGCAACTGAAAATGACCTTGTTAAATCGCTGACCATCCCGAATGTCTTCCTTTGATTCCGCTACAAGCAAACTGGCATCCGGCACTTCGCTGACCACCGCCGGAGAATGCGTGTTGACGATCACCTGGCGTAGAGGGTTAGTGTCATCCACAGGCTCATCGGGGTCTGTCGCAATGTCTTGTAATAGGTGTAACATGGCTGGAATACGTTCTGGATGTATCCCATTTTCCGGCTCTTCAAAACAAATCAGGCCCTGGGCTGTAACATCCAGTTCAAGTACAGAGAGGGCCAAGAAACGGAGTGTACCATCAGATAACGAGCGGGCCGGATGGTCAGTTCCGTCGCTTCCGGTGGCTTGAAGTGTCAAAATCTCTCGCTTGTCGTCTCGGTCCACCCAAACCCTCCTAACATCACCAATCAGGGTGCTCAACCGATTGGCGACCTTTGTAAGGATGAAGTCGGGATCGATTTTTGCGTCATTATCTTTCGTCTTAAAAATCGTGGACTGGGCCAGATGATAGAGGTTGGCGGGCAGGTGCGCACCGTTAAGGGTGAGATGAGGCGACGCATTGATCTCGTCGGGTTTGCGGAGAGCAGAAGGTTCTAATTGCAAAATGCGCCAGGATTCCATTTCCCGGCGGGCGCATAGCACCGTAGGACTTTCAGCGGCATTGGCGACGGAAAGAACCGTCCGAGGCAGAATTGCCGCTGCACGCGCCAAGGGCCTGCCTTTGCTGCGATCCTGGTGGAGTTTGATTACACGGGCCTCTCCGTGACCCTCTGTGGAAATAAAAGGAGATCGACGGGCGCCCACAACGACCATATCCCGCCATTTTTTGGGACTGTGGGGAAAAAGCAAATGTCTACCAGCTTCACCTTTCTTGATATGCGAAAGCTCTTCTCTGACAATTTCCACAGAGGTCAC
>JAKLQB010000702.1 GCA_022013615.1 Desulfobacterales bacterium
GGCACCGGCAATAACAACGGAGGAAGGATCATCGACCCCGCAATTTTTAAGAACCGGTGCCGATGTCAACACACTGCCGTTGGCGCAGATAACACCGACTTTTTTTCCAGGCGTCATCGAGCGAAGGATTAACGGTACCTGCATGAGACTGGAGAAAAAACAGGGAACATCCATTACCTTGACGACATCGGGCAGGTAATTGGCGAAATAGCCGCAGGCACCGATAATGGCCCTGCATCCCTGCTGCACCATTTCGTTTCCGGTCTGAATAAGTTGTTCCAAAACGACGGGATCAAGCCTGGAAGAAACCACGCTTCCTACAGAGGCCGCTTCAATGGCTTTAAAATGCACAGGAAAGTTGAACGTCGTCGCATTTTCGACACTTCCCGGCGGGAAAGCATATCCGGTCTGGCCAAAGAGAATGATCCCGATGGCGACGCCTCCCATTACCCGTCCTTCATTGATGTAAACATCCTCATCTTTGAAGTTGTTTGTATAACTATACATTTGCATTTCTCCCCTTTGAACTGGATATCTTTTCTCTGCCGCGTCATGTCCTGCCGCCCGGATGCTCTGGTATTGGGCTTTCAAGGACTTTTAGCCAATATTTGATATAACGTCAGCTCAATCCCATCAGTCGGTCTGCGTCATCCACGGCCGTTGATGCATCCTCGGCGTAGCCGTCGGCTCCGATCTCACGGGCCCAGTCTCTTGTGACGGGAGCGCCGCCAACTATTATTTTTACCTTTTCCCTTACTCCAGCTTCCTCTAGCGTTTGGATTACTTCTCTTTGTGCTGGCATGGTAGTAGACAGTAGGGCTGAGAGCCCCAGGATCTGAGGACTTAATTCGTTGACTTTCTCCAGGATAGTCTCGGCGGGGACATCCTTACCCAGATCTACGACCTCATAACCAGAAGCCGAAAGCAAAAGAGCCACCAGATTTTTTCCGAGGTCGTGAATATCGCCCTTGACCGTGGCGATGAGAAACAGCCCCTTTTTTTTGAAAGCCTTGTCTCCTGAAAGTTGAGGTTTCAAGCTCTCCATCACTTCTGTCACCATCTGACCAGCCAAAATAAGTTCGGGCAGAAAGATCGCTTCATCGGCGAAAAGAACGCCTACCTTTCGCAGACCCAGAGTTAGCCCCGCATTGACAATCAAAAGGGGGTCGATTCCTTGCGCTATTCCTTTTGATACAAGGTCGGCTAGGTCTTTTTTATCCATCCTCACAACAGCATCGATTACCCTATTGAGATACTCTTCGGTTTCCATTCCGCACTCCTTTAACTCATTTATTTATAAATAATCTCATCCAGTTTCTTATCAATGTCCTCTGGCAATTCAGGAGGCGTGTATTTCTCCATGACTTCCCCGAAGTATTTACGCGCCCGTTTCCGCATGGTTTTTGCTCTTGGATCCTTATCCAATGCCAAAAACCCCCGATCCATTATTTTTGGTATGAACATTTCCTTTCTAAAGTTGTCTCGAGTATGTTTGGTTTGTACAAAATCGCCTCCCGACCCAACTTCTTTGAAGACAGACAGATCTGTCGTCTCATCGGTAACTTCAATTCCTCGCATGGCTCGTTTGATCCAATTTGTGACTTCATGATCAATTACCAAGGTTTCCAGGCTTATGGCATTTTCATCTGCAATAAGACCCATACCAACAACCATATTTGTCTCAGCCAGCGCAGGAAGCAGGCCGGTTCCCAGTTTTTCCATTCCCAACTGGACATCGATCGATTTTGTATCCGCAAGAATTCCACCTCCACCTGAGGGTAATCCATAATATTTGGCCATTTGTGTCGTCCCGATTCGAAGGAGTGAAAATTCCGGTCCACCATGGGAGACTGTTGCTGCCTTCATATCTAAGATCCTGGCCCAACTGGCATAAATTAGAGGTACTGCAGGGTTGACAGATTTAGCTAGAACAAAACTGCTCAACAACTCAGCGTTTGCCAAAATTAGTGTGGAAGCAAGAGTTGCCGGGGATGTTCCTCCACACATGGGCCCCGACTCGATAAAGAGGGGTAGTCCCAAACGAGATGATTCAACAATCAGTTCAATGCTGTCGTCCCGAAGTACCAGAGGGGAGGTCAAACAGACAAGCGTGGAAAAAAACGGACGTTCTTGCAAAGCCTCCAGACTGCCCGCCACCTCCGCCGCCATTTCAATATTTTTTTTCGAATTTTTGCCACTCTGGGCCTCAGCGATAAAATGCTTCTTTGTATTTGTCAAAAGTAATTTAGTCTCAATGTTGTCAACTACGTTAGAAGGGACATCTGTTGGTGTCGCTGGAACCAACACAAAATCAGGAGGGTTAAGAACATCGGAGAGACGAATGATATCTCTGAGGTCATCACACACGACTTGGCGGTATTCATCTGTTTCGAAGTCAAGCACATTTGTGGCGATTCCGACAGTGCCGAAATAGACCCGATCACCCCCTATGAGAAGGGGAGGTCCGCCGGTTCGATCATAAAGGCGAACACACGATGAACATTTTGATAGGGTATCATTTATGACGTGGTCGGGAATTCTCACCATTTGACTCTTAGAGTCAACCCTGGCCCCTGCTTTTTCAAATATTTCCAAAGCCTCTTCATTTGGTACATGAGTTCCAATCTCCATCAGTAGCGCTCTCGATCCCTGATCGATTCTAAGGATTTCCTGGTCATTCAAAAGCTTTATTGTGGGAAACATATCGAGCCTCCTCTCAATATCAAGTTATAAAGGGAAATTGCATTCCCTATTTTCTTATATAAAAAACTGCACAAATTGTTTTTTGGGATCAGGAGAATGCTCACAGCCATACTGACGATGATGATGAGATATAGCAAACAATATTTGAGCAATTCACGGCTGGATTTTGGGAAAGTGTGTACACAAAACCAAAATCGATAAAAAGATGATACTATTGTTGAGTGTTCAATGGACAGATTGTTTAAACGAGAAGCCATCTTTTTGGGGGCATTAAAATCCCCTATTCTTGAGGTTAGGTAATTCATATATCTTTTCAAACGATTCCACCTTCGCTTAATGGCTTGTTTTTAAGGATTCGCTCAGGACCGAAGATAGAAAGATCCAGTGTTATAGTCCTGCCAGTTATCAGTTCGGACATGTAACGGCCAACCGCGGGTGCCTGTTGAAGCCCGTGACCCGAAAAGCCATTGGCCAGAAGAAGGCCTTTAATCTCTGGCCACTCGCCGAGGATGGCGTTTTCGTCGAGGGTATTAACTGCATAAAGGCCGGCCCAGCCTCGCATCAGCTTGAGTGTGTCGAAGGTGGGGACGAACTCGGCCAGCTCCGGCCAGAGGATGTCCTCAAATCTTTTCCTGTCCCAGGTGAAGTCGAATCCGACCGGGTCATCGTCCATCGACTTTCCCAACAGGATCAGGTCGCCGGTCTCAGTGCGGAAGTAAAGACCCGAAGGCAGTATGGTCAGCGGCAGCGGCCCTTCCGGCTTGACCGCTGTGTCCAGTGTAAAAGTCTGGCGCTTGGTCGGCTCTACCGGGAGTTTTACCCCCGCCGTCTGGGCCACCTTGGCCGCCCACGCTCCGGCGCAATTGACCACAAACTTGCCCGCCAGTCTCCCACCCGAGGCCAACCTGACCCCACTGACCCGGCCGCCCTCTGTGATGATCTCAATAACCTCGTCTTTGATGAACTCTGTTCCCAGTGATCTGGCCTTGGCCTTATAGCCCATGAGGACAGAGTAGGCATCCAGGTGACCGTCCTGAGAGCCAAACGTTCCGCCCAGCAGACCAGTCGGCTGGTAAAGGGGATAGTGCTCCCTGATCTGCTCCGGTGACCACCATTCCACATTACAGCCTAAGCCTTTCTGCAAGGCGAGCGCTTCTTCAGCTACGCTGCGCCCATTGTCATCTACAAGGAAGAGGTTTCCTTCACGGCGGTAGCTTATGTTTGGCTTTTCATCGTCCACAACCATGTCGTCCTCGAATCGCTCTAGGACATCAAAGGCGTACTGTGAGATCTGAATGTTCTCCTTGAGGCTGAACTGGATACGAATGTTGGCCATTGATAAGGTGCTTGAGGCCCGGGTGTAAGCAGGGTCCATCTCGACGACAGTAAGTTTGAGCTTGTCGTCAGCACCCATGAGGTAGTAGGCAGTGGAGCACCCCATGATACCCCCGCCCACAACAATTACATCGTAAGTCTTCTTCTCCATAGTTGCTTTAGTCTCTTATTTATTAATTCACCAGATTTAAAACCTTTGCCTTTCAGGCGAACAGCTTTAGCAGGTAGTGGTTTAATAAATGACTGGTATATCCATCGCGAATCCGTTTGAAGCAATTGACGCTGAAGAAGCTGAGAAATACCAATATTCCTTTTTCATTCTATTAGTTGTATACTACTAATGCTTTCAGTCGATACATGCATTAAGCTCCCTTGTCTTCAATCGAGTTTATAAACTTCCTTAAATCCTTCGCGATTCCTGGCGGCAACTCCGGTGCCTCGTAGCTTTTCAGTATTTCCTTGTATTTCTTATTGGCCGTTTCCATAGTCTTGGGCGATCCGCTGGCGTACCATTTGTCGAAGTTGGCCCGGTTGGATAAGCGCGGCTGGTAAAATTCACGCCTGAAGTGCTCAAAGGTATGATCCTTATCCAGGAAATGCCCGCCGGGTCCGGCTTCCTTGATCACATCCAGGCCCAAGGTGTCTTCATTGACTTCATAGCCTTTCTTAATTCTTTTCACCATGCCGCAGATTTCATCGTCGATGATGAATTTCTCATAAGACATGCAAGCGTAAGTTTCGAGGATGCCTGCGGTATGGAGGACAAAATGGATGCCGCTGACCTGGGCCATTAGGAGGCTCATCATGGATTCGTAGGCAGCCTGTGCATCAGGTATCTTTGCATCACAGATCGCGCCGCCGCCTCTGGAGGGAAGATTATAGTATCTGGCCATTTGGGCTGTTGCGGCGGTATTGATCGCCATTTCAGGCGAACCGACGACCAAGGCGCCGGAATGCATATTTACGTTGGTGGAAGATCCGGCAAAGACCACCGGTGTGCCCTCGCGAACAAGCTGTGTAAGGACGATGCCTGCTAACACTTCCGCATTCTGGAGGGCCAACGTTCCGGCAAGGGTGGCCGGGGCGGTCGCGCCGGCGATTGCCAGGGAAGAAATAAGCTGCGGCTGCCCGGCTTTGGCATATTCCATTATAGCCCCCAACATCCGGTCGTCATATCCCAATGGTGTAAGTGAGCACAGGATGCTGATAAGACAGGGCTTTTCAGCCAGTTCCGCTTTGCTGCCGAACATGATGGACGCCATCCGGATACTGTCTCTGGCGCCCTTCGCCCCCATGGCGCTTCCCATGAAACATTTATCGGAATATTTCATGGCAGCAAAAATTATCTCGGCATGACGGATTATATGGGGCACATCGTTCGGCTCAATGACCATGCCGCTGCAAATATCCTGGTAGGGGCTGTCACCCGTCAATTTGACGAAGTTTTCAAAATCTTTCAGCGTTCCTTCCCGTCTGCCCTTATCCAGGTCCGTCACAAATGGGGCGCCGTATCCGGGGATAAAGGCGATGCTGTCACTGCCGATAACGACGTCCTTTTCGGGATTACGCGCGTAAAGCGTAAACTGCCTGGGGGCCTTTTTTATTTGTTCTTCCACCATCTGACGCGATAAAAATACGCGTTCTCCTTCCACCTTGGCACCGCCTTTGGATAATACTTCCAGGGCAGGGGGGTAATGAAACTCCATCCCGATTCGCTCTAAAATCTGCAAACTGGCCTCATGAACCTGCTCAACCTGTTCTTTAGTCAGGAATTCGTAATATTGCATTCGATATTTCTCCTTTCTACGCGTTTTCCATAGGCGCGAACCCGCTGCGGAACGTGTTTTCGACGATTGTCCTTGAAAACATGAACTGGGGCAGATAATCCGACCCCATGGACTTCGAACCGACTCCGGACATTTTGTATCCGCCAAAAGGATGACGTTCCACAAAGGCACCTGTGATTGGTCGGTTGATATAAAGGTTGCCAACCTCAAATCCTTTGCAGGCCTTTTCGATATTTGCGGGGCTCCTGGAGAAAACGCCACCGGTCAGGGCATATGGCGTATTGTTTGCCACCTCAAGGGCTTCATCAAAGTTCTCAGCCTTGAAAATACAAACCACGGGGCCAAAAATCTCTTCCTGTGTCAGGCGGCTATAGGATCGGATATCCGTAAAAACCGTCGGCGGAACGAAATGACCGGGTGCGTTTTCGCTGGTATGCTGCAGCAGCAGTTTGCCTTCCTGTTTGCCCGTTTCGATATAGCCCTCGATCTTCTTTTGGACGGCCTCGTCGATTACGGCACTGACATCTGTTTTGGGATCTTCTGCTGGGCCAAGACACAAGGTTTCCACTGCATTTTTAAATCGTGTGACGAATTTGCCGTAGTTTTCTTCGAGAACTATCAGCCGGGAACAGGACGAGCACTTCAGGCCCATGTAGCTGAAGGACGACCGGACGATATGGCCCACGGCTTCGTCAAGATCTGCGTCGGAGTCAACGATAATGGCGTTGTTTCCTCCCATCATTGCGATAACGGTTTTAATTTTTTCTGCACGTTCAGGGGTCTTTCCGGATTTTTCAATGATTCCGAGCCCCACTTCCTTGCTTCCCGTAAAGGCGGTAAACGCAACGTCTGGATGGGTCACCAGAAATTCTCCGATCGCATTAGTCCCGGTTATGAAGTTCAGAACACCTTCGGGCAGCCCGGCCTCCTCAAAAATCCTATATGCTGCTGCCCCAATCACGGGAACCTGAGGTGCGGGTTTGTAAACCGCCGTATTACCTGTAACGATCGCTGCCGCGGACATGCCGATGGAAATGGAAAAAGGAAAATTCCAAGGCGCAATAACAGCACCCACACCCTTGGGTATGTATACAAGTTCACTGGTTTCACCGGGAAACCGGGCGATCCGCCTGGGAACACCTAACCGGATCATCTCCCGTCCGTAAAATTCAAGAAAATCGCTTGCCTCACAGATCTCTGCATGGGCTTCGTTCCAGTTTTTTCCTGCTTCATATATCAGAAGGGCCGCCAGTCTATGGCGATTCTCCCTGACGATGGCCGCCGCTTTGAAAAGGTATTCGCTGCGTTTTGCAGGGGATGTATTGCTCCACGCCGAAAATGCCGTTTTCGCAGCCGCAATTGCCTTTTCGGATTCCGAAACACCAGCAGCAGTAACAACGCCGATAACTTCATCCGGATTATTGGGATTGGTTGAACGAATTTCCTTTCCTGTGGTGATTTTCTGGCCCCCGATATACAGAGGGATGATTTGGGGAAAGCGTTTTTTGACATTTTGCAGGGCGTTGGAGAATGCTTTTCTATTTTCAGTCGTCCATTCGATGGGCGGCTCGTTTTGAAAAGGTCCCTTGTCGCCATATACCGGAGTCTGTTTCGGCGGCTTTTCCGGTTCCGGATTTTCTTTTGCCAGCTCGACGGGATTCTTAAGCATCTGTTCTTTTGAAGCACCGTCTGCAAAGCTTTGACGTAAAAAGGACTCGTTGGACGTGTTTTCCAACAGGCGACGAACCAGATAGGCCATGCCGGGGATAATTTCGCCCACGGGCGTATAGAGCCTAAGATAAAGCCCCATCTTTATCCAGGCCGATCTCAGGTTTTCCGCCATGCCGTGGAGCATCTGGAATTCAAGCCGGTCATCGGGAACTCTCAGGTCTTTAGCGGCCTCCAGCACGAAGGCGACTGTCCGAACGTTATGGGAGGCGCACTTTAGCATGGTATATCTGTGATTTTCCAGAATCATGCGGGCGCATTTTTCATAACTGGCATCGGTTTCATGTTTGTTGGCAAAAACCGGTATCGGATAGTTGTACTGGTTGGCCAGAACCACCTCCTCATCCCAGAAGGCGCCTTTAACCAGCCGGATTCCGAAATCCTGCTTCTGTTTGCAGGCCCAGTTAAGCAGGTCCTTAAGCAGCGTCGCACTATCGCGCAGATAGGCCTGGTAGGCAATGCCTTTGTGGGGATAGTCGCTAAACTCCGGCTCTTCATTAATGCTCTTAAAGACGGCGAGGGTAAACTCCCGGGCGGGCAGATGTTCCATATCCATTAATACGTATGCCCCGACCTGCATGGCTTTGCGGTATATGGGGCGAAGACGTTCCTTCGCTCTGTCAACTGAATAGTCGAACGCACAGGCCTTGTTCAAATACTGGGAAAACAGGCAGGAGGCCATCAGGGAGACATTGTTTTTGGGTGTAAATCCCCAGTCCAGATCTCCGGACCCTCCGCCTAAGGCCGGCCATTGTTTCTGGATTTCATTGAGTTCATCCAGCAATTCGATCTGTTTGGTCATGAAATCTTCTTCATCTTTTTTGGACGTAACCGCCTCCTTGAGAATCTTCACGGTCCAGGCCACGCCCTTATTCCGGAGCTTTTTCATCACC
>JAKLQB010000703.1 GCA_022013615.1 Desulfobacterales bacterium
ACCCGGAGGATTGGGAGAAAAAATCTGATCCTTGGCATAGTGCTGGTAGTGTTTTGGTATATCTGAGTAAATGTTAGAATTAATCATAAGACACTCGCATTAAGAGTCACAATCTGCATAAAATGAATTCTATCCTGGTCATCATCACAAATTTCTCTCTGCCCGATTCCTCGGGCGCTCACATGATGTAGTAAACTCATCCCTTCACCACCATAATGTGTTGCACTTACGAGTTGAATTCAGGTTATGTCATATCTCTTTTCTCAGTCTTCTTTTCGCGCAAGAGTCAAGCGTAGATCTGACCCCTTTTCGAAAAATGTTAGGGTTTTTGAACCACGGATAACACGGATTTCGCGGATAATATATAAAATATTTAGAATCTCACATCTTTCGGTTGGGTGGACCCCATTGTTGCCTCAAGCTGGTCACAGGGAATTTCTTTGATGCGGTTTTCTTCCCATATGACGACCGGTGTATTGGTTTGTCTGGCTTGTTGGATGACTTTTTTTATGGCCTGCCGGAAGGCCGCATCGGCTTTTGATGACAAAGGAATATTTTTGGTTTTTTTATCGTTCATGGGTTCAGTCCTCTAAGTTTTGTTTGATTTGATTAAAGAGTTCGGAATTGGACAGTTGTATCCCACCGTCTTCTTTTTGCGCAACAATTTTGGGCGGGAGTCGTGACGCATCATAAAACCACCACGCATCCAGTCTTGGCATATAGAGTCTAA
The DNA here is from genome assembly GCA_022013615.1 of Desulfobacterales bacterium. The sequence continues at coordinate 731 of JAKLQB010000703.1, forward strand.
ACAGGTTTTGAATGCCTGAATCGAATCGTCTTCGGATAACCGGTTCTGGAACATTGTGCCCCCCTTGCAGGACTCGATTGTTCACTCGGGCTACAAAGGCATGGGTGTCAGGCCTACACATTTTACACACCTCAACATTCATGCAAGTTTTGGAACAAATCGTAACTCGGCCTAAACTTCTGTAATGCAGATTGCTTTATTGTCAACTGTGTAGGCCTGACACCTATAGGGTAGCGTTTTCTGCCAAACTTCCAGAGTGGTCTCTGGGCTTCTTCCGGATATTCTCTCCACCTAAGCTCGTGCCTCGTCTTCATATCCCAACTCAATATATATTACAGCTAAAAAAGCCCGGGCCGGGAAAATATCCGAGTTGCTTTTCAGCGCCACTCTCAGTTCAGCAATGGCCTTCTCATCCCTGAGCCTTTTGCCTGGAGGCAAATGCGGGATTTAAGATGGCTTTGAGACCAAGTGCATTAAATCCACGCATTTGCGATACCATACGTTAGATTATCCGTTTGCAGCCAATGGTATCTCTGATACCGGGTCAGGCCGCAGGGCCACATCCAGTGCTTCGTCAATCCGTTCTACAAGCACGAACTGCATCGATTCACTGACCTCAACGGGTAATTCATCCAGGTCCTTTTCGTTTCGCTTGGGCAGAATCACGGTATTAAGGCCCGCGCGATGGGCGGCAAGTATCTTCATCTTGATGCCTCCCACAGGCAGTACACGGCCTCGAAGGGTCACCTCTCCGGTCATACCCACATCTCCCCGCACGGGTTGATCGCTGAACAGACTCGCCACGGCCGTTACCATGGCCAGCCCCGCAGAAGGTCCGTCCTTGGGGATGGCGCCCGCAGGTACGTGAATGTGAACATCGGTGGTCTCGAACAGTTCCGAATGCACGCCCAGATGCCCGGCCTTGGAACGAACATAGCTGTTCGCGATCTGTGCGCTCTCCCGCATAACATCACCGAGCTGCCCCGTGAGGGTAAGCGTTCCTTTGCCCTTCATGCCGGTGGCTTCTATGAAGAGGATATCGCCGCCTACGGCCGTAACCGCCAGACCAGTAGCGATGCCGGGAATTTCGATATTCTCCGACAACTCGCATTCATACTGCTCCTTCTTCAGGTATTCGCGCACCAGTTCGGGTGTGACCGTAAGACGGGTAGCTTCGGCTGCAACTATTTTAACTACGCACTTCCGGCACACGGCTCCAATCTGACGCTCTAACGTCCGCACGCCCGCCTCCCTGGTGTAGTCCCGGATGATTTTACGAAGGGCCTCCTCCGTGAAGCTCACTTCTTCTTCCCTCAGGCCATTGGCTTTCAACTGCCTGGGCACCAGATGCCGCTGAGCGATGCGTGTCTTCTCGTACTCCGTGTAACCGTCCAGATGGATGATCTCCATTCGATCACGCAACGGGGGCGGAATTGTCTCAAGCTGGTTGGCCGTAGTAATGAAGATGACGTCGCTGAGATCAAAATCCACGTCCAGATAATGATCCCTGAAGGCATGATTTTGGGCAGGGTCGAGAACCTCTAACAAAGCGCTGCTGGGATCACCTCTCCAGTCATTTCCGATCTTGTCCACCTCGTCGAGCATGAAGACGGGATTCCTGGTGCCGGCCCGCTTTATGGCCTGAATGATACGACCCGGCATGGCACCGATATAGGTTCGGCGGTGTCCCCTGATCTCCGCCTCATCTCTCATGCCCCCAAGACTCATGCGGGTAAACTTCCTGCCGAGGGCACGGGCAATACTCTGCCCAAGGCTGGTTTTGCCGACCCCCGGGGGGCCCGCGAAGCACAGGATGGCCCCCATCGCCTCGGATGAGGCCTTTTCCTCGCCGGGCTCGGGCCCCAGCCCGCGCTCCTTTACAAGCTTCCGAACAGCGAGGAATTCCAAAATACGCTCCTTGACCTCTTCCAGATCATAATGGTCTTCGTCAAGCACCTTTGATGCAGAATCAATATCCATTTGATCCTCGCTGGCCTCGTTCCAGGGCAGTTCCACAAGCCAGTCCAGGTAGGTCTTGATAACTGAGTATTCAGGTGAGTGTGGGGACATCCCCTTAAATCGCTTCAGTTCGCGATTGGCCTCTTTCAGGACCTCTTCGGGCAGGCCGATGTCTTCAATCTTCGTGGTGTACTCGTCAAATTCCGAGTCACCTTTTTTATCTTCACCCAACTCTTTTTCGATGGCCTTCATCTGCTGTCGCAAATAAAATTCCCTCTGGGCCTTGTCCATCTCCCCCCGCGCCTCGGACTTTATTTTCTTGCCGAGGCTGAGAATTTCCCTTTCGTGGTTGAGGTGAGAGATCAGAAGTCTCAGTTTGTCCTTGATACTATCGGTTTCCAGCACCTTCTGACCTTCTGAAATGCTTAGGCCCGCATTGCCTGCAATCAAATACACCATATGCCGAACGTCCTGTACCTGTTTAAGCAGGAAAATGGCCTCATTGGGTATATCGGGCGACAGTTTGATCACTTCATTGGCCACCTCTCTAAGCGTGCGCTGCAGGGCGTCAAGTTCTAAATCCTTTTCCACTATTTCAGGCAAAGTCATAATCTCTGCCCGGAGATATGGCTCGAATTCAATCCAGCGCTCGACGCGAAAACGCTCCAGCCCTTGGACAATCACTTGAAGGGATTTGTCGAAACCACGGTTCACACTATCCAGCTTGGCAATGATACCTACCTGGTAGACCTCTTCAGGCTTGGGCTCCTCGATGGAGGGGTCTTTCATGGCCACAAGGCCCACCATCCTATCCCCCTTCATTGCCTCATCAATGAGTTTCACAGATTTTGGGATCCCCACCACCAGAGGCATAATGGAATAAGGAAAGGCCACCGTGTTCCGCAGCGGCAGTATGGGTAACTCGCGCAGTCTTTCCGCTGCGCGCTCATTTTCGGTATTCATAATCCGTTTCCTCCTAAAATTGAACATTAACAAAATGAAGAACCGGTCGCCGTAGCAGGCTGACCAGTATGGGTCAAAAATATTTATGGATTTATGTGTTTATTTAATAATTAATAATACTAATTCATGTTAAAATTAAGTATATTTGATTAGATTCTAAATTAAACCGTTACAGAATAAGATAAGATCAAATTGGGGATTGTAAAGGTGGGGAGATTCGCACGAGAAGAGGGAAGGCCGGACTTTCAACCAATAGCCCTTTCCACC
>JAKLQB010000704.1 GCA_022013615.1 Desulfobacterales bacterium
ATGGAAACGACCTGGAAGCAATAGAAACTGCCATTACTGAAGCCCAAAAGGAGACCGGGCGACCTTCATTCATCGCTGTGCGGACCCATATCGGTTATGGCAGTCCCAACAAACAGGACAAAGCTGTGGCGCACGGTGAACCCCTGGGTACAGAGGAGATCCGTTTGACCAAAGAAAATCTGGGGTGGCCCCTTGAGCCTCCTTTTTTAATCCCGGATGAGGCATCCACTCACTTTCGCCAGGCGGTTGATAAGGGCGAGGTTATAGAGGCCCGGTGGCAGGAAGATTTTAGTTCCTATAAGGAAGCCAACCCTGACCTGGCCAGAGAATGGGATATATGGATGAATGGAAATTTGCCAGAGGGCTGGGACAGTGATATTCCGGATTTTCCTGCAGACAAGAAAGGGATGGCCACACGTGTTGCATCGGGAAGTGTGTTGAATGCCGTCGCACCACGCCTTCCCAATCTGCTGGGCGGGTCAGCCGACCTGGCTCCCTCAAACAAAACAGAAATAAAAGGCGAAAAGGATTTTCAGGCGGATATTTATGAAGGGCGGAACCTTCGGTTTGGCGTCCGGGAGCACGCAATGGGATCCATATTAAACGGTATGGCACTCCACGGCGGCCTGATGCCCTATGGGGGCACTTTTTTGGTTTTTTCTGACTACATGCGGCCGGCCATCCGACTGGCAGCGCTAATGGACTTAAAGGTTATCTACGTCTTTACTCACGATAGCATCGGCCTGGGTGAAGATGGCCCGACCCATCAGCCCGTCGAACATCTGTCGGCTTTGAGGACGATCCCAAATCTTACGGTAATACGACCGTGTGATGCCAATGAAACATCTGAAGCATGGCGTTACGCCTTAGAATCACAACAAGGACCGGTTGCCTTGGCCCTGTCGCGGCAAGGCCTCCCAACACTGGATCGCACCACTTTTGCCCCTGCATCAGGACTGTCCAGGGGGGCGTATATCCTTCATGATACCAAGGATGGAAAACCGGATGTCATTCTGATAGCCACCGGTTCCGAGATCACCATTGCCCTGGAGGCATATGAAAAGCTTGAGGAAAAAGGCGTAAAGGCACGCGTTGTGAGTATGCCGTCATGGGAGTTGTTCGACAAACAGCCTGAAGATTATCAATATCAGGTCCTGCCTTCCGAGATAAAGTCCCGGATATCCATTGAAGCCGGGATCACACAGGGCTGGCACCGTTATGTGGGCAGCACAGGGGAGGTGATCGGGCTTGACAGTTTCGGAGCTTCTGCTCCGTATAAAGTCCTTTATGAAAAGTTCGGTATTACTGCAGATCGGGTGGTGGGAAAGGCCCTGGCACTACTCAGCACCAAAGACGAATGAAGGGCAGTTCTAATCAAAGTCTCCCAGCGGTCTTACAAAAGTGAATTTTGCAGGCTTTACTACCAGGTACTGGAATACTTCCTCCGTGTTGCCACCCAGGAGTGAGAAAGGGAGGGCCACAATGGCAAGGACGGTGCCCCCCACAGTTGCAACAATTCCCAGAGGCCTGACCACAAGGATATCAGCGGCCATCCTGATGCCTTTTTCCTCGTCATGTTGATCCTCTGCAAGGGCAGCAGACCCGAATGGGACAAGTCCCAGGCTCACGATCAATAATAAAACCATAAATTGCTTCGTTATTTTGCACATTTACGTTTAACCCTATGTAATCATAAAGAGTTACTGACTTCTCCCATATTTTCTTCTAAACCCATCATCGGGTTTGCATCCAAATTATTAACTGTATGCTCCTGTATAAAATTTTTCAACATAAATGTCTGTTTCGGCGTTAGTTCACCAAATTTTACACCGTGTCGCCTCATTGTAATGGGGCTGAAGGGAGATTTATTGGCAATCTGAAAATCAGAGATTGTCTTAAACTGTATTTTTTTCATATAAAGACCCTTGTAGGCCAACAGTATGTCCAACTCAAATGCTCTATCGGCATTACCTCCTCCCGCAATATAATTAAATGCGAGCCCGCCCATGCTGATATCCATAATTTGACCTAACTGCCTGCCCTGGTCCCTTAGCACTGCAAATGCTATGTCTTGCACCTGTAAGCGCCTATGTTTTCTTCTTTCAATTTGCCTTCTACTGTCCATTTTATTACCTCTCTTTACAAAAGGAGCCATACATACGATTACGAAGAAATTTTATAATTAGTCCTCAGGGAAAACCTTGTCTTTTTCAGAGAGCTTATATCCAAAGGCCAGTATAATCTTCCGCTTTGTTTCCATCCGGCAACTTTTCCCTTTCTCAACCCTGTCCATGGTCAAGGGAGAAACACCGGCTTTCCGAGCAAGCTCTGCCTTACTCATAAGACGCTCTTCTCTGATTTTTTTTACCAGGTTGTGGCCCACTTTATCCCTCCACGTGTTTGATCATCACAATATATGTAAATCAAATTATAGATAATTATACATATATAGTATTATTTGTCAAGCATTTTTTTATAAATTAATTGTGATTTATATAATTTATATATATGTAGTATACTCAAGAACGATTGATACTATATGTTGTATTTTTTCTGGCACTTAGCCGTAGGCGAATATACAGGCAAAGAAGTAAAAAACACAGCAGCAATTCTATATTTCGACTTTTGAAAGTATTGATGTGTACAGCGGAAGGCGTGGGGATTACTTTAACCGTGCTGGAAGAGAAATTCTCTTAGTCCGTTGCGGTAAATGAATGATTTGACTGATTTTAGGGGCGCCATCATACCAAGCACATTCCGGTTCTGGCGTTTCCGCAATGGAAGGTCCAG
>JAKLQB010000705.1 GCA_022013615.1 Desulfobacterales bacterium
GAAAAGGAAACAAAGGAGGTTTCGATTATACCAGTTTTTGGAAGCAATCTCTTATTGGTGCTGTCTCTTCTAAACTGATAGCTGAGAAAGTCATTCCTTCTTTTGCAGAGGATGCCTTTTTTCTTGGCCTTATTCACAATATTGGGATACTGGCACTGATCCAATGCATGCCTCAACAATACAGCCTTGTTCTAAAAGAAAAGGACCGGACACTTTGTTCTTATCATGAGGCAGAGAACCAGATACTGGGCTTCAATCATATGGAAGTCGGTGAGTATTTAATAAGGACATGGGGCCTTCCAGAAACTTTTTTCACACCTGTTCTCTATCACCACAACCCACAAGGGTTGAAGACAAAGAATTCCAAAATCGAACTCCTCACTAAGATTCTTAACCTGTCATCTTTGTTCATTGACCTTAATACCTTTGAGGACAAGAAGCTCTATCTTGCAATGCTTGAATTCTACGTCAAAGAGTACGGTCTTACAGGTATATTCCAGACGGATGAGATAATTAGACAGATTCATGAACAGACTATGGAAATTTTTCCTTTGTTTGACATTAAGATCGGAGAAGAAAAAGCTTACCTGGAGATGATTGATGCGGCAAGAGAGGAACTTATCAATCTTTCCGCAGACTTCATGCATAAGCTAATGGAACAAAAGAGATTAATCGAGTCTCTAAGGGAGGAGACTATTCGAGATGGTCTGACAAACTTATTCAATTACCAAAGATTCCATGAGTCCTTAGAAAAAGAAGTTTATAGGGCAAGAAGATATAAGCTTCAACTCTCTGTTATTCTTGCAGACATAGATCATTTCAAAGCAGTCAATGACAAGTACGGGCACCTTGCAGGTGATTATTGTTTGAAGAAGATTGCTGATTGCTTAAAGGATTCCCTTAGGGAATCTGACAGCGCGGCCAGATATGGTGGAGAGGAATTTGCTTTAATACTGCCGGAAACAGGTCCCGATGGCGCCGTTATTGTGGCGGAAAGGCTAAGAAAAGACATTGATTCAATGAGGATAGACTATGAAGGTGAGAAGATATCTACCACTATGAGCTTTGGAATTGCATCATTCGATCCCGCAAAAGATATTTCCAAAACCGATTTAATAAAAAAAGCTGATTACGCACTTTATCAAGCGAAAAAGGCGGGCAGAAATAAGTGCTGCTTGTATGAAACAGGAATAGAAAAGTCGCTTAAAAAGTTTTTGGTAACAGCTAAGTAACAACTGCCTATGTTGTGCAACAAAAGAGGAATAAGATATGGAAAATATTATCAAAAAACGTTTCGGATCCTATGCCGGTGATAAAGAGTTTATCACTGGGAATCAACTTATTGAGGCGTTAGCGATCCAGGCAAGAGAGAATGTGGAGGAAGGAAAGCACAGGCTTTTGGGCCAGATATTGTTAGACCAGGGATCTATTACGGCCTCCCAGGTCGATGAGATACTTGCAACTATGAGCCGATCGATAGAATACGTCTTATCGGTTGGAAGGTAATACCTGGGCCAACAGGACTCCCCCGAAGAGATCTGACCCACCTGCCCAGATTTGGGAGGGGAATGAATCCAAAGCCTCCCCTCAGACAGATTTTTCCGCTCGAAAACTGTGAATGAAGACAAACCAAAAATAATAACCGAAGGAACAGAGAGATTGTGGATTTAGCACTTGAAGAGCTCTACAAAAAAGGAACTGGGGCCCCCTTTACAGACAGTCTTACGGGTCTGTTTAACCACGGATTCTTTCAAATAACATTGGAGCGTGAAGTAAAGCGGTCTGAAAGGCATGGGGAGCCATTCACCCTGGCTTTGATCGATATCGATTCTTTTGCCCTTTACAACAAGCGTTACGGATCTGTTGAAGGAGATCGTGTATTGAAGAAAATTGTCAGCCTCACCATGAAGAATATACGGCAGGTTGATCTGGCTGCCAGGTATTCCGGTGATGTGCTTGCAGTAATCCTGATAAAGTCTAACGCTCAGTCGGCCCTGATACCTGTAGAAAGGATCAGGCAGGCAGTGGAGAAGCTCCCGGATGAAGCGCCTACAGTCAGTATTGGCCTCGCGTCTTACCCAGGGGATGCCACGAA
>JAKLQB010000706.1 GCA_022013615.1 Desulfobacterales bacterium
TAATAAACTGAAGTTTCACCGTTTTTGGGGCTTTTTAGAGAAGCTCTACGCAATTTTCTCTGATTCAAAGCTCCGGGCAAGGATAGTTGGCATGTAAATTGAATTTCAATTATTGTGCCATAATATCAATTGGTTATGCCAATTTAGGCCTTGCGCGCCACTCCTTTTTATGGTAGGATATATGTATAACTTCTTAATATCCAAACAAAAAGGAGCAACTACACATGTTCATTCTACGCGACATCCTGAGACCGCTTCAGAACGAGTATTCCTCCACTCTCCTTGGCAGAGAGCGAAGCCGCTGGTACGTTTATGCTCTCCTATCATTCATCGTTCCTTTTACCAGTTCGATCTCTTCCAATATCCTTCGCTCTTTGAACTCCCTCTTCGGCCTGAGCGTAAATAAACGCCGATTCTATGCATTTATGGCATCGAACAAACTCCCATGGATTGGAATGTGGCATCGATTGTGGAGCACAATTCCAGACCCATTAACGGATGGCCGTTTGCTGGTTGCTCTGGATGACTTCATTAATCCCAAGACCGGCAGAAAGATTTTCGGCTGTGCTCACATCTTCGATCATGCTGCCAAGGCCAATCAGTCCAAATACCCATGGGCGCAGAATGTGGTTCTTGTCGGTTTGCTGAAACGCATCAAAGACCGATGGGCGTGTCTGCCTCTTGCCCACCGATTCTATCTGCCTAAAAAGACGATTGCGTTGAAAGCAGATAACATAAATATCCCTGGGAAAGCCACTTTGTTTCAGACAAAGCTGGAACAGGCGACCGAGATGTTGATTCAATTGGCCCATCATTTTGTTGGTGTGCCCATAATGGTTGTTTGCGATAGCTGGTTCGGGAACGATGGTTTGTTCAAACCCGTACGCAAACGTCTCGGAGACTCTTTTCATTTGCTTTCTCGGTTACGCTCCAACACGGTGCTCTATGCTATAGCGCCGAAACGCAAAACAAAACAACGTGGCAGATCCCGCAAGTATGGCAACCGGATGGGTAACTGTGCTGAAATAGCTGCCAGGGTCAAAACACATGCATCAAGCCAACGCGTATTTCTCTATGGGCATTACCGCGACGTGATAGCTACTACAAAGGTGGTCATGCTCAAAACGCTCAAATGCCCTGTCCGTGTGGTTTGGGTCTTTCGTAAAACACAATGGGTTGCCATCTTTTCCACTGACCTAAATCTGTCCACTGAACAGATTATCGAGTACTACGGCGCGAGGTGGAAAATCGAAGCCGGTTTCAAGGAGATCAAACAGGATATTGGCAGCAACAAAAGCCAAACCCGTAATGCCTATGCCGTGATCAATCACATTAACTTCTCTATGATGGCGGCTACCGTTACCTGGATCTATGGGGCACGACTGGAAAACACCCCGGAACGTCGGCATAAAGTCAGAGGCCGCAACAGTTTTGCGTTCTCGGATCTGAGACACATCATTGCCAAGGCCGCCCTGAGGGAGGATTTTGATACCGTTTGCCATAATCACTCCAAATCCCTAATAAAATCTTTCGTTGACACCCTGCTGCGCATGGTTGCTTGAATCTACGGAGCATAATTTCGGTGAAACTTCAGATAGAACATTATTGCTATGCAGATAATTAGGATGGTTTAATACCTGAATTTTGCACCAAACTCTTTGCAAATGCACATACAAGTTGTGAAGTCCCATGAATACAACGGTAATGAGGATGAAAAATTTCCACTATTTTTACTAATCAGGTAAATAGCTCTCATTCCGATAAACGCGAACACTGAATATTAGCGGCTTGACACAATCATTTTCAATGCCAATAAAATTAGGCCTTCACAAGGAGATAAGGTCTGCCTTTGACCCTTGTTGATACTGTCTTGTATTTTCCCTATCTGGCTTTTAATTTTTCTGTCATATTTTTTAAGCCTCGAAACTCTTCGTAATATGCTGCTTACTGTGCTGTATGCTTTGATATTAAACAGTTCACCTATGTTGTTAAGTTTTTCGCCCCGTATTTGACGTAATAGATAAACTGCGATACTGCGCGGTTCATTAAAAATCCCGCGTCTTGTTATCAACAATTCATTAAACGATACGCCATAATGTTCACATACTGATGAAATTATTATATCAGATGTCGGAGTCAGACTTTTTGATTCAGGAACCTCACAGCTTTTTTTCTTAAAATAATATCTTTCTTTTATTCCTGTTATGAAACTTTCCGGGCCAAAAAATGATGGGAGTTTCTTTAATGAGAACAGCATAGTAACTTCTTCTGAATCATCTTTTTGCATAAATTCAATAAACGGTTTCAGCCTGCCCTGTTTTTTTGGGGTTATCATGGAAAAAATATAATCTTTATGTAACCAATTCCACTTTTTCGCATATGAAAGATAACCTTTGTAGCTGCTCCATTCATAATCCGTGATATTTTTAACCAAACCTGCTTTAACCGGGTTCTTATGTATATATCTCACCAGTTGCAGAATATGGCTGTCATTACAAACAAGAATCGACTTGTACCTTCCCCTGAAAAGCTGACCATCAAATCCATGTCTCCTGTTATATCTCTGGGTGTACACGCTGTTCAGATGCCTCATGCATCTTGATATATTTCCATCGGGTGTTTGCAGCAGAATATGATAATGATTTGTCATTAAACAGTATGCAGCTACATTTACATTCCACATTTCAGATATTTCAATCAGCAGATCAATAAACATTAAATAGTCATGTTTATCTGAAAAAATGGATTCGGACCGTCTCCCACGGTTCATTACATGATACCATGCTCCGGGATATTCTATTCTAAGTGGTCGTGACATGCTGTAATATATAACATTTTATCTTCAATGGGTCAATAGTAGACTTGACCCCATTTCCCCGTATCTTCAATGGGTCAATAGTAGACTTGACCCCATTTCCCCGTGAATAGGCATAAAATAAGATTTTGAGTAAAATTGCTGGATCGTACGCAGGAGCTCCTGTATCATCATTGTTGTAGTGGTTATCAAAGAGCGAAAGGTCAATCTCATTATCAATCAGGTAACTGAGAGTATATTCGAAGGTGCCTGGAAGAATTTGCTTGTCAAAATGAATCGGAATAAATCGGGCCTGTTCATATGAGAACTTCTTATATCTAGCCATTTGCTTCCTTATTCTTTGTGGGTGAGGGGTGTCTTTTATCTGGAA
>JAKLQB010000707.1 GCA_022013615.1 Desulfobacterales bacterium
ACTTGTCATTCTACCTCTTACCATTTATGCCGATAAATCCAAGTCCTATCTCAGTGAGGGGGTTAAGAGCATACTCGTATCCCGCCTGTCAGGCGGGGATCTCCATATAATCAGTGATGAGGCATTGGAACCCCTTTTGAATGAAAAGGAAAAGGCGGGAATCACCTCGAAAGACAGGGCCGGGGAACTGGCGAGGACCCTTAAGGCCGATTATGTCCTTTTTGGGAGTATAACGACCATTGGCGGGGGCTACAGCCTGGATCTATCCCTTCTTGAATTGCAGGAATCGGGGTCCAAACACACAAGTATTTCCGAGGCCGTAAATGAGGACCAGTTCATTCCCCGAATGGCAGATGTGGCCTATAGGGTAAAGGCCATTATTGAAGGAAAAGAGATGCCCGCACCGAAAATGGAACAGCAGGCCCCTGTTTCTGTAGAGCCACAGGCGCCCAAAGGTATCTTTTCAAAGATGGCCGGGGAAGGAGAGACCCCAGGCATAACGGAAAAGGGCCTCTTTTATAAGACCCCTGAGGCCCAGGGGTTTGAACCCACAGGCAGGATCTCGGTTGGTATGGATGTGATGTCTTTTGATATGGGAGACGTAGACGGCGCGGGGGGCACCGAACTGGTGGTCCTTGGCCGGGAGAAGCTCATGCTTTACCAGCAACAAGGGGCTTCCTTTGTCCGCAAGGAAACCCTCAAGGCGGGCCTTGGAGATGATTTTCTAAAGGTCAGTGTAGGTGATGCGGATAATGACGGGAGAGCGGAAATCTACCTGGTGAGCAGTTATGGCGCAAGGGCAAGGACCACTGTTTATGAATGGACAGGAGAGTTTAAAAAGCGTGACCGCATGTCAGGCCACTTGCAAGTGGTTAAGTATGCCGGTGAGAGTAAACCGATTTTACTTTATCAAGAGTCAAAGGCTGGTGAATTCTTCAGCGGCAAGATATATGTGATGACCCCGGATAAGGAGGGCAAGTTTACCCGGAAGGAACCGCTTCCAGCACCTAAGGGAGTTCAGTTTTATACCCTGGCCCGTTATGACCTTAATAAGGATGGGGCGGCCGAATGGTTTGGTTTACAAAAGCCTGGCCTGAGAGAGCAGACCGGACTTATTGTGTGGGATAGTGGTGGTAACATAGTGTGGAGCGGGAATAAAAAACTCGGAGGGACCAATAACGCCATCAGGACAGGGGAACCGACAGGCAGGGGAGATCCGCCACCCAGGGTTTCCTTTAACAGCAGGCTCGTCGTAACAGACATTGACGGTGATGGAAGGCACGAGGTTTTGGCCGCAGAGAATATACCGCTCATAGAACAGGCGCAGGAGCTCAGGGTATATACAAAGGCCAAGCTAACCGCCTTACCATCGAAGGCGCAAGCCTTATCCCTGCATGGACCACCAGGGAGCTTTCCTATTGCATTACTGATATACAGGCAGAGGGCGGGACCCTGTTTCTTGCGGCACACAAAGGGAGTGTAGTAAAAGTGCTGACTAAAGAATATGGCTATATCATGTGGTTTAAATAACGTATTGGTTCACCGCAAAGACGCAAAGGCCGCTGAGTTTTTTGCTTTCCGCTGAGCCCCGCTAATACTAACGGGATAAAAGCGCGGAAAGCAAAAATGTTCACTCTTTGGTGCTTACTCCTTGAGTTTGTTCACAATTCGCACAATGCCATCCCGCATAACCGTCACGTTGAAATTCAAAAGGAGACCTAAATTAAGACCTGAAAGTTTTAGGTATGTCAAAAGTTGAGCCCTATGAATCGGTTCAATTTTCTCACATGATTTCAATTCAAGTATGATTGCCTTTTGAATAACCACATCCAACCTGTAACCGCAATCAAGTTTGATCCCCTTGTAAATAACAGGTAAGGACTTCTGCCTTTCGAATGATAACCTTCGGAGACTCATCTCATGACAAATGCCTTGTTCATAGGCTGATTCAAGTAAGCCAGGCCCAAGGGTCTTGTGTACCTCTATAGCTGCACCGATAATATTACTGCTTAATCTATTGATATCCATTATGCTAATGTCATTTAACTGAGTGGAAAACGTCATTATTTTCCTTTCTGCCCTCTCAGCAGAAAGGAAAATACTTTCTCTGCGTTCTTTGCGTCTCTGCGGTGAGTACCTACTGAAAACTCAGGGACCGTCCTCACGGGCTTCTTCCATAAGAATCAACTCTCTTTCAGCTTCCCTGCCAATCCAATCCCCCGCTTTACTCCAGACAAGTCTGAAACCGGTTGTTCGATACCTGCTGGCGGGGTGGCTATAGTTTCGATTGGCAGAGCGGCATGAATATCCATCTCCGAACCAGCTCCCACCCCGGCGTACCTTTCTGGTTCCCGAGTCAGGCCCGCGAGGGTCAACCACGGAGCCTTTTGCGTAATCTCCATGCCAATCGTAGCACCATTCCCACACATTACCATGAATGTCATATAGCCCCCAGGCGTTGGGAGGATAACTCTTTATCGGGGCCGCACCATCAACGGCCATTCCCCTTGATTTTACATATTTAAGGCATTCTCCTGATTTCCTGCTGTTATTACCGTACATGGCTCTGCTACAATCAATCATGTTACCCCAGCTATAGGCAGTGGATGTCCCTGCCCTGCAGGCATATTCCCATTCTGCCTCTGTTGGCAGTCGATAAACCCCCTCTTTTTGTGCATTTAGCTTTTTTATAAATTTCATACAATCATACCACGACACCCTCGTTACCGGCATATCATCCGCTCCCTTTAGCCGGCCGAAAAACCGCTTTCCCATGACCGCCCACCATTGTTTCAGGGTCACTTCAGTGGTCTGCATGTAAAAAGGCCTGCTGATTGTGACCGGATGCTGCACCTCGCTTTTTGACCTATAAAGTTCATCCTGTGGGCTCCCCATTATGAACGTCCCTGCCGGGGTCAAGACGAATTCCATACCCAGGGAATTGCGAAAGACCTTCTCGGAGGCAAGCACCGGGGCAGGTACAAAAATGCGTGCAAGCACAACAATAAAAAACAGGAATAATAATTTTTCAAATTTTTTTAACATCTTGGTCTGTACCTTCTCAATATATCATAATCTTGGCCTGTGGATTCCCGAGGGAAAACCAACGACTACTATTTTATATCGGTTTAGCACTATCTGCTTTCAGAAACCCTTCCCAGTCCCATTTTCCGCATAAAAACAGGCCACCCAGTGGGAATTATTCGTTTCTTTTAAAAGGGGTTTTTCCAGGCTGCATTTAGTCTTGTTGGCGACCCTGCACCTGGCAAAAAAAGGACATCCCTCATGTTCAGAAGCCTCTCTCTCCACCGGAAGTAAGGTATTATAGTGATTTACCTCGCCGGACAGTCCAAACTTGGGCAGCGCATCAATCAGGGCCTTGGTATAGGGATGTTTGGGCTTTTGTATAACTTGATCTGCGCTCCCCAGTTCCATCATGTTTCCCTTATATATCACGGCGATACGATCGCAGAGATAGCGGGCAGCCGACAGACTGTGGGTGATAACCAGAAGTGTCGCCTGGAATTTTTCCCGCATCTCGAGCAGGATGTTGAAGATCTGGGCTGAGATGGACGCATCAAGCATGGAAGTGGGTTCATCAGCCACCACAAAATCAGGGTTCAGCACCATGACCCTGGCAATGGCAACCCTTTGCCTCTGCCCACCGCTAAGCTGATGAGGATAACGGTTAACAAAATCATCGGGTGGAGAGAGGCCGACTGATTTCATTGTCAGCCACACTGCGTCTTCTCTATCCTCGGCATTCCCTATTTTATGGATAATCAAAGGCTCTGAGATCGTATCAAAGACCGAAAGCTGGGGGTTGAGAGATTGATAAGGGTCCTGAAAGATCATCTGGACCTTGCGGTGTAAATCTTTCAGGGCCTTTCCCCTGAGCCCTGCTATTTCACGGCCATTTAGATATATCCTGCCTTCCTCCGGTTTTTCCAGTCTGACAATCAGACGGCCGGCCGTGGTCTTTCCGCTCCCGCTTTCTCCAACAAGACCAAATACCTCCCCCCTTAATATCTTGATGGATATCTTATTGAGGGCAATGATCTCCTTCCCTCGCGCACCGAAAAAGGAATCCCTGGATGTGTATCTTTTAACTATATGTTCCAGCTCAATGATGGTTTCTCTGTCGTTATCCATCTTCATCTGCAATCTGCACCACACTGATAACAGAGGGTCTTGTGCCGCGGCGAAGTTTCAAGCCACACAGCCTCCCCGGTTTTACATGCTTCCTTTGCGCCAGGGCACCGGTCACGGAAGCGGCATCCGGAAGGAGGATGAATCAGATTCGGCGTTTCACCCGGAATGGGCATGAGCCGGCTCTTTTCCCCTGTCAATGTGGGATAGGATGACAGGAGCGCCTTTGTATAGGGATGCGCCGGATTACTGAAGACCTCTTCCCTGGAACCGTGCTCCACCAGCTTGCCCGCATACATAATACCGATATCATGACACACGTCTGCCACGATTGAGATATCATGGGAGATAAAGATCATGCTGATCCCGAATTCTTTTTGCAGGTTCATGATTTCCTTAAGAATCTGATCCTGAACAATTACATCCAGGGCTGTTGTGGGTTCATCTGCAATGATCAGTTTGGGCTTACAGGCCAGCGCCATGGCAATAATTGCCCGCTGCTTCATCCCTCCACTGTACTGGTGAGGGTAATCTCTCATGCGGTCTCTTGGTATTCCCACAAGTTGAAAAAGCTCTTCCACCTGTTCAAACGCCTCTTTTTTGTCAAGGGAGGCATTATGTGTAAGTATGGCCTCTGCAATCTGTTCGTGAACGCGGTGGACCGGGTTCAGGGCATTCATGGCGGCCTGAAAGATCATGGCTATTTTCTGCCACCTGATTTCCCTCATCTCTTCATCTGACTTTTGCAGGAGGTCTGCACCGTTAAAAAGCATGCGACCTTCCCGAATCACCCCATTGGGGGGGAGCAGCCTCATCAGGGCCATACCCAGCGTGGTCTTTCCACACCCGGATTCACCAACAAAACCGAGGGACTTCCCTTCTTCCAATGAAAAAGAGACGTCCTCCACTGCATGGAGATAGCCCTTTTGGGTGTGATAACCCATGCTAAGATTCTCTACTTCTAATAATGCCATCTTACTCGGTTCCTGCCTCCTTTCTCAACCTCGGGTCAAGCACCTCATCCATGGCCCGACCCAACATGTAAAAGGCCAGAGTGATCAGGGAGATGCAAATGCCCGGTGGCAGGAGCCAGTATGGGGCCTTGAACATGTGTCCTGTCTTCCACACCCATTGAAGCATCATACCCCAACTGACCGTACTGGGGTCCCCAAAGCCCAGAAATGCCAGGGCCGCCTCAATGATAATCGCTGAGGTTACCCGAAAGGTCATGTAAAGAAAGGAAAGCGGCAACACGTTTGGCATGATATGCCTGAAAATGATTCTTGTATGCGAGGCCCCGGCCACTCTTGCGGCCTCAATGAAAGGTCTGTGCTTCAGGGAGAGGGTCTGGGCCCTGATCACCCTCGAGACCCCCGGCCACCGGAACAATGCAATGATCAAAACAATGGTCCATATGGTGAGCTGACCGAATAGTGCGGCAAGCATCAGCACCACAAGCATGGTCGGCATGACCATGATCATGTCTGCCAGTCGCATAAGAAGCGTGTCAACGAGTCTCCCCATATATCCGGCAACCATTCCTATGGCCGTGCCAAGAACGATACTCATAAATGCGGCTGAAACCCCCACCAGAAACGCAACCCTGGCACCGGCAAGGAGCTGACTCAGGATATCCCGGCCCATGAAATCGGTCCCCAGCCAGTGTCTGAGGCTCGGACCCGTCGATTTGGTGATCTCAGGGTCCACCCCTGTCATGGGTTGATACATGGGGTCTATTAGAGGCGGAATAAAGCTGCAAATGGCCATCAAGGCAAACATGACCAGCAGGCTAAGGCCAATCCTGCCAAGGAGATTCCGCTTATAGATTGTCCACCCACCCCGGAGACGGTCCATCCATGGGAATTTCTTCAAGTGCCTTTTATGGGATTTCTCCAGACTCATTTTTGTCAAATTATAAAATTGCTACGCAATTTTATGTAACGCGGCTTCGCCGCTCTAATAAAAAGAAATTTAAACAATCGTAACAACTTAGATGTTTTATTTAATACCTGATCCGCGGATCAAGGTAGGCGTAAAGGGTGTCCACCACTAGATTGGAAATGAGGACTACGATTGCAATAAGTAAAAAACAGGCCTGGGCCAGGGGGTAATCATTCTGGCTCACTGACATGACAAGCTCCCTGCCTATGCCTGGCCAGGTGAAAACTGTTTCAGTAAGGGCGCCCCCGTTGATGGAAAAGGCCAGGCTAAGGCCCACGGCTGTCACCACTGGTAACGCAGCATTGGGTGCGGCATGATGGTTTCGAATCACCTTTTCAGAGAGGCCTTTGGCCCTTCCAGTAACAATATAGTCTTCTTTGAGTGTTTCCAGCATACTGCTGCGCATGATCAATAAATAGGAGCCGAAATGTACGAGAAAAAGGGTGGTCAGGGGGAGAACCATATGATGGAGAACATCCAGGAGCCTGGCAAAGATACCTGCGTCCGGGTCAAGCCACACCTCCTCCGAAAGCATACCCGTGATGGGAAACCAGTCCATCTTGTATGCAAACACCCAGATCAGTATCAGGCCTAACCAGGGAAGAAAAACAGTGTGGGTGACCAATGCGCCTATGGTCATTAACGTGTCTGTTGTTTTTCCCTTGTGCCACGATGCGATCTTGCCCAAAAATACACCCACCAGGGCGGCAAGTATAATGGCCGTGGTAAAGAGCAGAATGGTATTGGGCAACCGGGCCCATATAATTTCAATTACTGGTTGTCCGTAATGAAAGGACTCGCCAAAATTGCCAGTGAAAAAGTTCTTCAGATAATATAGATATTGCATCCCGAGGGGTTTATCGAGGCCCAATTGTGAGATAAGGTGTTCCGCATCCTCCGGTGTCATATCCGGATCCACCATTCTTGAGACAGGATCTCCAGGGGCCAGACGGAAAAGCAGAAACAGGACCGTAATGATCACAAAAAAGATAATCGCGATCTGAATCAGTCGCCGGCCTATGTATTTCCACAATTCCATTCTATACTGACTCCTGACTCCTGGATTCTGACTTCTTTTTTATCAACTCATTTTGTAACTCAATAAGTTGGGGTAAATCCGCTGGTGTAGGGCGGCTCCCGCCAATGGCGGGATTATATGCCACCGTTATTGGCGGGGTATAAAACCCCGCCCTACAAGAAACGAACCCGAACTTATTGAGAACTTACCTCATTTTGGTTTAAGCTCGCAAAAAGACCAGGGGTTTCCGATTCCTTCAAGCGTTTCCACCCACCCGGTGAATTTATCCTCTCGCACAGCCTCAATCAAATCCGGAGTGTAGAGAGGGATGTAGGGCACATCGCGTAAAATAATCCTTTGCATTTCCCGGATCAAGTTCTGCCGCTTCTCCTTATCCATGGCGGCAGCAGATTCATCAGCAATCCTGTCAAAATCAGGGTTACGATATCCTGACTTGTTGCCACCACGTTTTTTGTCCTGTCCTGAATGGAAAAAATCTCTCACCCAGTCAGGATCAATATCCAGCCTTCCATAAGCCATGATAAATGCATCAAAATCATGCTGGGACGTGACCTGCTGGATCAGAGATCCGAAGGCCATCGGCTTGGCAGAGACAGGAATGCCTATCTCTTTGAGCCATTCCTGAATAATCATCCCGCTCATGGCCCGGAGGGGATCATAGTCAGCGGGGGGAGTTAAGATGGTGAATTTTTTCATTGGTTCTCCGTTTGGGAGACGAATTCCTTTGCCCTTAACTACCTCCCCTGCCTCATTAACAGGCGGCACTTCCCATGTATACCCTGCCTTTTTTAGAATCTCACAGGCCTTTTTGATCCTCTCCTCCCTAATAAGCCCTTCACCATACCGGGGCAAATCAGTACATAGCCAGAACTTGTTGCCGGGTGGTATGACAGAATCCATCCGGGTCGCGTGCCCTTGAACAATTCGAGTAATTATAAAGTCCTTGTCAATGAGTATAGCAATTGCCCATCTGAGGTTCACGTCGCTAAAAGGCAGTTTTCTGAGATTGAAGCCCCAGTAGTAAAGGGCACTTCTTTCGTTAGAAAACAGCCTTATTCCAGGCTCCTTTTCAAGGTCTTCGAGATATCCCGGCTGAATGCCACACCAGAACATGTCCATAGTCCCTTTTTTCAGGGCAAGGACGGCGGCATCAGATGTCCCGAAAAACTTGAAAATAATCCCATCAATGTTAGGGCCCAGCATCCGGCCGCATATCTTTTGACCGGTCCCGAAGAAGTGCTTGTTTTTCTGGACAAAAAGGAATGCCCCCTGGTGCCATTCCTTCAAGACAAAAGGACCAGTTCCCACCGGCTTTTCTATGTTGTGATTTTGTAATGTGGTGAGAGGCTTTTCGCTGTTCCTGGCCTTTTCAACAACCTGCGCCCACTCCTTCTTTTGCACGATAGGTGAAGTCAGCGTTCGTGACGTAAAAACAGCCATCGGTTTCTCAAGATAGAATATAACCGTGCGTTTATCGGGAGTTTCGATCCTTTTTACGAATTTCCACCTGGCTTGAAATGTGGGCACCTTGAATTCTTTTATGAGTCGTCCGGTAAACGCCACGTCCTCGGAGGTAAACTCGGAGCCGTCTGACCATTTGGCCTGTCTTAGTTTTACGGTATATGAAACAGTCGATTCATCATAGACAGGGTCTTTTTCAGCCAGCCACGGGATAAGCTCCAATGTGTCGGGATCCCGTTCATAAAGGCGCTGATACATAAGTGAGAGGACCCTGCCGGACCATTTGTCTCTTGCCAGCCAGATATTGAGTGTCTTGGGTTCATCCATCAGGCCGATTTTGAGTATATGAGCGGCATTGGCCCTGGAGCCTGAAAACCCTGAACTAATAATACAAATCAGGGTAAACACAAAAAAACAGATCGCTTTTAAGAAGGTTTTTTTTCCAAAACAGATCAGTCTCATAACTTTTACTCCTTTTTCCTTTGGCGCTCCCTTACCTTCTGTTCAATGAAAT
This sequence comes from Desulfobacterales bacterium, assembly GCA_022013615.1. The sequence goes on from JAKLQB010000707.1 coordinate 9,105, forward strand.
CAATTACGTTGGCTTCAAGCTTTACATTATTCAGCCGGTTTATGCGAGGAATACCACCGGGGCTGACGCAATTGACCTCCACCAGTTTGTCTCCGAGCACATCGACACCGACAAAATAGAGTCCGTCTTTAACCAGTCTGTCTTTGATAGTGGCACAGATTTCTCTCTCCTTTGCGGTTATATCATGTTTATATGCCCTGGCACCGGCGTGAATGTTAGTCCTAAAGTCTCCTTCACGGGGTTTTCTTCTCATGGCCCCGAGGATCTCCCCGTTCAGAAGAAGGATTCTTACATCCCCCTCCTTCTGGACCACATCTATGTATTCCTGAACCATTATCGGCTCTCTCTCCGGGTAGGATTGATATGCCCTTACATAATAATTAATCAGTGAATTCAGGTTATCACGATCCTGAATACTGACCTTAATTACCCCTTCACCGCCGTATCTCTGTAAAGGCTTCACCACCATAGCGCCTCCGAAATTATAAATGATCTTCCTGAGCCGGGCGGGATCTCTGGAAACATGGGTCTCTGGTATGATTTCCGGGAAGTTGAGGATATAGAGCTTGCTGTTGCCGAGAATCTGCCCTGTGGTGCTGTTTATCATGAACACCTGATCATTTACCGGCGACAGGAATTCCATGGTCTGGTATATTAAAGGCGGGTCTTTCCTGAGAAACAGGGCGTCAAGATCGGTAACGGTTTCAAAAATAAGCTCCTCTTTTTTTGTGCAGTTTATTAGAGAGCGCCAGTATTTTTTCATTGAGAGGTCGGGTGGCACCGTGATGTTGCGCATTCTTGCCACAACCTTATCCTTGCGGATGTAAACATCATGGGGTTCGAGAAAATAGACCGTATGCCCCCTCTGGTTGCACTCGTACATCAAACAACTGGTGGTCTCATTCACCGGGTTGATTGACTCCAGGCTATCCATCAAGAAGGCTATTCTCATGATGCCCCTCCCAGGGTTAAGTCATTTAAAGAGATAACACGTTGAATGAATAGAGTTTATTTGCTTATTTGATTTTCTAAAATTCGAAGCTCGAAATCCGAAATCCGAAACAAATATGAATGACATAAATTCCAAATTCAAAACGTATCAATATCCTGTAAATATTGTATAAGCACCAGAAATGTTTTGGTCATTTGATATTAGAATTTTGATATTGTTTCGTATTTCGATATTCGTATTTCGGATTTAGTCGTCTTGAAAATACATCTATTTGGCCAAGTTACATTCTACTTTGACGTTTCCCTGATGCCCCCCCTTAAAGGGCTTACGTGTTTACGGCTGCAACTGTAAGTTCACAATAGGTGCGTGCTGTATTAGAAAAATCCCCCTCAATCCCCCTTTGCAAAAGGGGGAAGCAGTTGGATTACCCGGACGTATTAAGAATCTACGTTCAAATTTCATAGCATAGCTGATCTGATAAGGCAATGAACATGTCTCAGGCACACGCTAACGCCAAAGAAAAGCGGTAACCGAACCTTGAACCCTTGAACCTCTAAACCTCTGAACGGTTATCACTTTTCCAGCATGCCTTTAATCGTTTGCACCAGGTCATCTCGACCGCGTTCTTTTAGCAGAGGTAGCATTGCCTTGTAAAACGGCGCCCTATGTCTAATCGTTATGTCAAAACCTGAAAAAAGCTCAGGAGAGACATCATTCTCAACAAATGCGCTGGTTTTGTGGAGAGCCCCGATTGATACAAGTTCTGTCATGGTCCGTACACATTTCTCGCACTTTCCGCAGTTCAATCTATCTTTTACATTTGCCAGGCACACCCTGAAATTCTGAAAAGCCACATCCCAATTGGCTACTATATTTAATTTGTCCAGCCTGGATAAAGCAAGGTCTGTGTGTTTGATTCTCAGATCAAAGCTGGAATACTCCGGGTCAAGGAGCGGATGCGAGCCACACGGGCCCAGATTTGGTATATCATAGGATGAAGCAATATACACTAACCTGAGTCTGTGATCAAGGGTATGGGCCACCGCTGCAAGAACAGCCCCGAAAAACTTATTCAGCCAGAGATCCCTCTCATCACACAAATGCCGGATATTTGTATAGACCGGAATGAGTGTCACATTGGCATCTTCTGCCACAAGCGACATGGCCGCTTTGGCCCTTTCAAAAACATGGTATTTCATGCCTCTTTCAATGACTCCCCCTATATCAAAGCCATGGATAAGCAGGCAATCTTTTATGGACCCAGGATGTTGTTCGGGGAAGTTCATTTTGTTGACCCGCAACGTAGCAAGGGAGTCTATTCCCCCGGACAAGAACATTCCTGCTCGCCTCTGCCCGTTTGAGCGGTGCACGGCAGGACTTATCCTGGTTTCTATGTCTAACGGTCTGTATGTGCCACCCGACCAATCTTCAATCAAAGCCATCACCGTTTTCAGGCCTTCTCGTAAACCCGGACATATTTCAGCCTTCAGCAGAATTCTTTTTTCGCCAAAATGCATGGCGGGTATGATACAACCTACCAGAAAGGCATGCGGGTTGCAGGATATGTCCTCGGCAAATTTCTTGTCTGTTTCAATATAAATTTCCCGGGCCGGCTGATCACAATCCTCCCAATTTACAGATGCACTCACGCGCGTCAGCTTTTTTCCATGCTCTAACTTGAGGTTCGTTATGCGCATGTATCGTTCCTGTTTTTTTAACTGCCGTAAGTACTCGCAACGTATTTCACAATTCTGCCAGCAATGTCCAGGCCTGTGGCGGCCTCCAGTCCATTGAAGCCGGGGGAGTAGTTTACCTCTATAACATTTACCCTGTCTTTTTTATCCACAATTAAATCCACTCCCGAAATTTCAAGACCAACTGCAGATGCCGCGTTCAGTGCAATCTTCTCCTGCTCAGGTGACAGGTCTTTGAACCGGCTCTCTTTGCTCAGGTGGAAATTGGCCCTGAAGTCTCCCTCCTTAGGCCGCAGCTCCATGGCCCCGATGGTCTTCCCGCCCACAACCAGAACACGTATGTCCTGACGGCCGGCAGGGGGGATAAAGCGCTGCACCAACAGGCCTTTTCGCCTGTCTAAGTGGTCGCGGGCAACCGACTCCGCGTCATCATTCGTCTCCACCAGGACAATCCCTTCCCCCTGCCTGCCGCTGACCTGCTTGGCCACCACAGGATACCCCCCCAACCGTTCAATGGCCTCTTTAAAACCTTCGGGCGAATTTATAAACACCGTTTCAGGGACCTGAATCCGCGCCGCAGAGAGGGCCTGCAACGTGAGAAATTTGTTTTTGGCAAGGCGAATGGAATCCAGGTCGTTCACCAAGGGGATCCCCATCAGGCTGAAATGGCATATCAGGGCCAGGCAGGAGCCCCCTATGGTGGCGCCCTGGCGTGGCAATACTATATCCAGAGGCTCCATATCCTGCTCGCCAACAAGGCTCGGTTCGCCGCCTTTAAGAACAGGCCACACCTTATAAGGATGAACAAGGGTTATCCGGTGCCCTTGCTCAGAGGCCGCTTCTGCCAACCGTCTGTTGGGATGATAATCACGATCCCTGACTGTTATTATTCCTATGTTCATACCCATGGCTATTGGTTCAAATATCTAACCCGGATAAACCGGAAAAGTTACAAGTGAGCTAAAGTTTGAAGTGAACTAAAGTTAATGAGTCGCTTCGCTCCATCTGTTTTATAAAAAATAGAATTCCACAACTTTAGTCACTTTAGTTCACTTTAGACACTTCACACTTTTTCAATTTTGCAATTATCTGCACGTTTTGAGCAGGATTTTATCGCTAAGGGCCTAAGGTACTAAAGCATCCTTTCTGGTATCCAGACCCCTATTTCCTTGCCCAGGCGCTCACTGTAAAAGGTGGCTACCCGCCTTGTTTTGTTGCGCAGGGCTATCTTCTGAGTAGCCACATTATCCGAACCGATAATCGAGAAGAGCTTCTTGTTGCCGATCCTTGCAGTAAGGCCCTCCAGGAGCTTTGTGCCTATACCCATGCCCCGGTATTCGGGCCTAACCGATGTATAGCCGCGCTCCAGATATTGGCTGAGATCAAGACCTGACTGCCTATTGACCCCCTCAACATACTCAGGTCTGGGATGCTTCAGGCTGGAATTTCCCACGATCAAGCCATGTTCAAGGACATAGCCGATCAAAAAGGCCCGCTCCAGGTTGTAGCTGACCCACTTTGTTCCCACCGATCCCCCTGCCTCCACCATGCGACAGATTTCGTCCAGGTATCCCGGCGGAAGGTCCCGGGGCTTAACGAAATGATAAACCATGTTTTCTCCCAGACCGTGGACCGAGGCCCCGTCGTCCTGCACCCGCCAGTGAATTACCTTTTTGACGCCATGTCTGCTCACATAAAGCAGCAGATAGGCCGGGTCATTCAACCCGCGCCAAAGAGGGAGACCAGGCAACTTGGCCACCTGCGTATAGGCTCCTGGTTCTTGTTCGGCTTGCTTAACGGGGCTTTCAAAGGGTAACCCGGGGGGGTTGCGGCGGACCCACGAATGGGCAATGTTGGGATTGGACCCAACAAAACGTATCAGCCCCCGGACCAGGGTGCTCTCTGGTCCTGCCGGAATCACTATGTGGTTCCACACCTCGGCCCTGGAAACGTCCCACAAGGACTTAGTCAGGCGCTCTAACAGTCCAGCGGGATCATGCCATTGTATGAGCCTCAAACCGGCCTGGCGGGCTGCGGCCATATTTTCTGGCCCTGCCGTGTTTTCCAGGGGGCATGTGAGGCCCAGGCAAAAAGAAGGCTGTTCCCCGGCCATCCGAGCGGCCATTTGGGCCATATAGGCAGGCGTCAGGCGATCGTCCTCAATTAGAAAACCATCTGCTCCAGTGTTTTGCACCTGCTCCTTCAATATGGTCAAGAAGATTGAGGGGGGTATTAAACCAGTTCGAGAGTCAGAAAGCGCCCCAAAAGGCAGCACCACTGCCGGAGCCAGATAGTCTTTTAATGGCAGCCCGGTGAAGTCGGGCACTGGTGATTTTTTCAGGGCACTGCTCCCCCCTAACCTGTCGATTAACTCAAAAAGGTGGCTCAGGTCAGTCTCCGGCAGCAGGCTGTCCACATAATCCGCAGCATCCTTTAATAGCATGTCATGACCCAGCAGGGCCACATGAAGGTCGGACCGCAGTTTTTTGGTAAAACGGGCCACGGTTAGAGCGGCCAACAACTGGTCCGGAGCACATACGGTCAGGATCAGAAGCCCAAGACCCGGACGCGCTATCCGATGGGCCAATCTCTCCTGGCAAAGTGAAAGAAAGGGATTAGTTTCCTGATCCTCTAAAAATGCCCCTACCTCGGCCCAGTCCCTCACAGCAGGATTAGAAAAACCGTCCCGTCGAATACGGGAGGGGTAAAAGGCAAGGGAGCCTAAGGCAAGCAGATCGTTTATTTCTTTGAGGGCCGCCATGCAGAGCCCGGGGCGGTAGAAATCCTCTGTTCTAAGTATTTTCAGACTGCGGCCTACCGAAGCGATTTTGCTTTCCCAATGTCCATGGTTTGTGGTCAGATTGGCCAGTAGAGAGGCGGTGTATGTGTCAACTTCTTTATAGCCTCCCTGCATTTTGCGTTTTTCAATCACGCCCATAAGGCCGGTCAGATTCTCTGAGGTAAGAAAATGGTTTAGAAAGAAATCCAGATTGACATCGTATTGTTCGAGACATATTCCAGTACCAGACAGCTTTCCTGCCGCATTGGCCAGAACCCACGGTGGGGCGGCCGGACTGGTAACCGGCGGGTGGACCAGCAACATATGAGCCAGCTCCTTATTTTTCATGACGCTTTACTTTCTCGTGTAGCTTGCGGAGGCGTGCACCCAACACCCTGCAAATATGAAGGGCAATCTGGGGGTATTCCCTTACAATTTCTGCAAATTCCCGCTTATGGAGCATCAAAAGGCGGGTCTCTTTTTGCGTATGGATCGTCGCAGAACGTGGTATGTCTTCAAAAAGGGCCATTTCGCCAAAATAATCTCCAGCGCTGATTCGGTCTAGTTCAATTTCATTGCCTTGCTCCTGGCCTTTATTGACAGATACTTCGCCTTCAATCATGAGATACATGGTCTCTCCAGGGTCACCCTCTTTGATCACAGTCTCGCCAGGCTGAAATACGACCTCTTCTGTGACAGATGCCACTGCCGCAAGCTCTGTTATAGAGAGCCCTTCAAATATCTGAATCCTCCTTAAATGCAGAATCTTGTCAGGGATACTGATTTCTGTTCCCATTCTACCCTCCTTTTTTACAGGACGATCCTGTTTCATATCAAAGACGCATTGAGCCATTTGACAAATATAAACGTTTTTGGACCCGGTTAGGTCCTCAACGGCTTTCTTGACCACCTCATCGGCCCCTTGATGAGAGACTAAATAAAGCGTCAAAACAACCGTGACCCAGTTCTGTTTGGCAAGAAGGTGGGGGTATATGGCAGCCGGATCAGAATCAAAATTAGGCAATTTAAACTTTTTTCTGCCCACGGCCAAACACTGGGATGGGGGAAGGTCTTCCAGAAGGGGCATCATGATTCTCGACAAAGAAGGGTCTAACAAATCATCCAGGGCTTCGAGGCTGTTTGATCTCTGACGGAGATCGGCTGACGAAATACCCCTCCAAATTGTCTTCGTCTGACCGGAACGATCCTGTGTGGCCAGCACCCTTAAAGCGTTTTCAAGACGCCCTTTGCTTTTCTGTTCCAGGTGGTCCAGAAGCAAGTCTCTCTCCCGGCTCTCAGGAAGAAGACGGAGGGCCTCTGCCTCGGCCATGTTTCTGTAACTTCTTTCAAGCTGGAAACGAGCGGCCCGGAAGACATCCAAATTCTTTATGTCCATGGATTCCAACAAATAGAAGAGGCCATCCCGGACCTTACGCCGTGGTATAGTGAGGGATTCAACGAGCAGTTGAGCGTTCTGGTAGGAGGAACTTTCAAGTCTGTGTTTTGCTTTTTCATGGACGCGATTTGAAGGGTCATTCAAAAGGTCAATCACTGTTCTCAAGCCGTCATCATCCTCTATTTCAAACGCCTCAAGGGCTGCCATGCGTACAGATTCCATGGGATGAGAAAGGTAGGTATGAGCCAAAGTATTCATATCAGGGGCCCCAAGTCGGTTAAGGCCTGCCAGGACAAATGGGAGGATAGGGCCATTCTTTTCCGCGGCCAGCATCTTTTCCAGCCGGGAAATGTAAGTATCCTCTCCTGACTCTCCGGCAGCAATGACGCCTGCCTTTCTCTCGGTAATATCATCTTCATCAAGCCAGGTATCAATAATTTTCCTGTACTTTTCAGGATCTTGCTGATAGAGGCCTGTGACCGCATAGGCCTTGACTTCAGGATACTTTGTGGTTTTAAAGACTTCCGTTTCAAAATCGGATGAAAGGCCGGAATCAAGCAGGTTTGCGGCCTTGACAAGGGCAGCCATGAGATCCTGCCTGCCTGGTTCGACCAACTCCCTAAATACCCTGACAGCCTCATCCCCTGCCTGTGGCGAGAGCATAGAGAGAAGTTCAATTTTGGTCATGTTCCCCTGGTTTTTAAGGGTGGAAAGAATATAGCTGTCCAGCCCTTGCACCCCCAGCGACTTGAGCAAACGGGCATACCACAGGCAGTCATTACCCCGGGCAGACAAAAAGGCCTGAACCAACTGGTCCTGCACTTTTTTGTCATTGAAGACGTGACCAACGTCCTTGTCTTCCAGGGACTTGAGGTCCAGCATATTCCTGGATATCAAGTCGAGCAGAATTTTCGAGTACCCTCTCTTGAGAAAAAAAGTTGTGATGATCCATCCCCCCACAAAGATCATCGCCACAAGGGAAAGGTACCTGGGATTGACGAGTCCCTCCGAAAGCATGATGAATCCCGCGCCCATAAGTACCCCAATCCGCACCACGGTCCCCCTTAAAAACGGCCTGATCACGTTCCTGTAAGATTCCGGAAAAAGGCCCATCAGTATGTTGGTGGCAGGGACATTCATGGTGGTTCTCAAAACATTGGTAGATGTCCTTGCATACATGGCCGAAAACAGATCAAAGCGCAACAACAAGGCGATAAATGCAAACATGTAGTTAATAGGATGAAACATAAGGGCAACCGGTAGTCCCCATCGGCCATATAGCCTTCCCACGAACAGAAGGATTAGCAGACTGATGACATTCATGGCACCCCGAAAGTAACCGAAGAATTGGATCATAAGACCTTCAGTCGCGAAACTCTGGTCAATAGCATAATTGAACTGGTAATTCATGATGGGGATCACCACATTGGGCATAAGGGTCAGCATAATCAGAATTTTTACCAGCCTGGATTCCTTGATAAGAGGAATAACCTTCTTAAATTCCTGTGCGATTGAAGTTCGTGATTTTCTTTTTTTAGGATCTTTGTCCGATAGCAGTAAGGTTGGGAAACGAGCCCCCATCCTTATCACGGCTACAGCGCCCAGCATGGTGGTGCCAAGATAGGCCAGCATCAGGTTGTCCAAAGCCATGGCCCTGGCCAGGAAAGGGGTCCCGAAACTGCCGATGATACTGCCAAGGACCCCGCCCGCCGTGATCAGTGGGAAAAGGCGTTTTGACTGTCTGGTATTGAAAAGGTCATTTACCAGGTTATAGAAAACGAGTGAGAGCAAGACCTCATATTGGGTCTTCAGGATAAACAGCAGGGGATAGAGAAGATCAAAGCCGAGAGGGATAACAAAGTAGAGACCTCCCACCGAAATTCCGCAAAATATAAACAGGAATTTGAGGAGACGATTTGCTGGAAGCCGGATCATAATCCCGGCTATAAATCCCATGATCACAAAGGCAAGTATGGAATTGACTATATAGACAATAGGCAGGTACTCCACTCCGAACCTCTTCAAAAAAGCGGTCTCTGCAAAATTATTGAACAGGATGCTGGAGGTGCGGATGAGAAAATAAAGAACTGCAGACCAGAGAAACAATTCTCTTTCATCTTGGTAGATATTGAGCCATTTGCTCAAAAGTTTAGTCATCAGGTACCCTTATTTCGCTATGATAAAGGATTTCTGCTTTAAACATTTATTCAAGCTTTCCGGCAACTTTTTCGACCTCTTCGATAATCTTCCCGCTTCTCATAAGGTGCATCATGGCCTCGATATCTTTTGAAAGAACTCGGTCTTTGTCCAGATGGGGAATGGCATCTCGTATAGCCTTATAAGCCATTAAAGTTCCTTCCCCTGGCTTTATGTTTGTGAAAAGATCCATGGCCTGAGCACCGCAAAGCAGCTCGATGGCGATAACATTTTCCGTGTTTTTAACGACTTCCATGCATTTCCTGGCTGAGATGGTTCCCATGGACACGTGATCCTCCTTGTTTGCCGATGTTGGAATAGAATCCACGCAGGCTGGATGGGAAAGAACCTTGTTTTCTGAGACCAGGGCAGCGGCTGTGTACTGGGCAATCATGAATCCGGAATTGAGGCCTCCGTCGCTTACGAGAAACGCTGGAAGGCCGCTCAATTTCGGGTTTACAAGCCGCTCAATGCGCCGCTCTGAAATATTCGCCAGTTCTGAAACGGCCATACAGAGAAAATCCATTGCAAGGGCCACGGGCTGCCCGTGGAAATTGCCACCGAGCAGGAACTCTTCCGACTCAGGGAAAAAAAGTGGGTTATTTGTGGAGGAATTCATCTCTGTTTCCACGACATTTAAAGCGTAGTTGATAGCGTCCTTGCTTGCGCCGTGTACTTGAGGGGAACAGCGCAGGGTATATGCATCCTGTACCCGGGAACAGTCTTTGTGTGCGGAGATGATTTCGCTGTTTTGGGTGATCCGACCCATATTGTCAGCGGCTGCGGCCTGTCCCGGGTGAGGGCGTACCCGATGGATTCTCGGATCGAATTCAGTCCTGCTCCCCATGAGAACTTCGAGGCTCATGGCAGCGGCAATATCAGACATTTTAGCAAGTTTCAAAGAATCGTACACCGCAAGCCCACCGATGCCAGTCATTACCTGGGTGCCGTTCACCAGTGCGAGGCCCTCTCCTGCTTCCAACTGAATGGGCTTCATGCCGCATTTTCTCAAGGCCTCCATTCCGGAAATTCTCTGGTCTTTGTAGAAAGCCTCCCCCTGGCCTATCAGAACCAGACAAAGATGTGCCAGAGGCGCAAGATCACCGCTTGCCCCAACAGATCCCTTCTCAGGTACTATGGGGCAGATACCCCGGTTTAGAATCTTTATAAGGTGGTTGACTGTTTCCAGCCGAATGCCCGAATGCCCCCTTGCCAGATCCTTGACACGAAGGGCCATGACAGCCCGAACCGTCTCTTTGTCCAGGGGGTTTCCCACACCGGCCGCGTGACTCATGAGTATATTTTTCTGAAGTTGCCAGGTATCTTCCTTAGAGATAATTACATCGCTCAGTGCGCCAAAGCCTGTTGTGACACCATATATAATTTTTTCTTCCTGGACCCAGTG
>JAKLQB010000708.1 GCA_022013615.1 Desulfobacterales bacterium
ACGGGGAAATCATGGCCAACTGAAGCCCTTATGCCTTCTATAACTTCCAAAACAACCCTCGTCCGGTTTTCAATTGTTCCTCCGTATTCATCCGTTCTTTTATTAAAAAATGGGGAAAGGAACTGGCTCAGCAGATACCCATGGGCCGCGTGGATTTGAACTCCATCAAAACCGGCCTGTTTGGCTCGCACTGCTCCCCGGGCAAAGACTTGGATGACCTTTGAAATGTCTGCTTGCGTCATCTCTCGGCAACTTGAACCTTCCTGGTTTTCCATAACCGATGGGGCCAAAGGCTCCAGTCCCGTGAGCCCAAAGGGGGCCTGACAGCCTGCATGGGCGAGCTGCATAACGATTTTTCCATTTTCTTTATGCACAGCTTCGGTCATTTCGGTAAGACCCTGAATGAGTTGATCGCTGTAGACGCCCAACTGCCAGGGGCCCGCCTGGCCATCCTTGCGCACATAGGCATGCCCCGTAATGATAAGTCCAACACCACCTCGGGCGAGTTGCGTCATCATGTTGATTAGTCCGTGTGTGCAGGAACCATCTTGATTCGCCCTGCCCTCCCATGTGGCCGAACGTACGAAACGGTTCGGCAGAGTCATGTTTTTCAGGGTCGTGGTTTCAAAAAGCTTAGGCATTGATTATCCTTTCAACCGCTTGGCAATGTATCTGGCGGCAAGCATACCACTCGCCGAAGCCTGAAGCAGTCCCCTTGTAATGCCAGCGCCGTCTCCAATAGCAAACAGATTGTTCACCCCGGTTTCCATTTCCGGCGACAAATCGATCCTGTTTGAGTAAAGTTTCACTTCCACACCATATAGCAGTGTGTGGCGCGAATATACGCCGGGAGCCATTTTCTCGAGCGCTTGAAGCATTTCAATAATGCTCAACAGGTGCCGGTATGGAAACACAAAGCTCAAATCACCAGGAGTAGCTTTGGAAAAGGTCGGTCTTGTAAGGCATCGGTCAATGCGTGCCCTGGTACTGCGCCGGCCTGTCAAAAGGTCTCCCAGCCTCTGAACAATTGCGCCCCCTCCCAGAAGATTTGCCAGGCTTGCGATATAGAGGCCATAGGTAATGGGGTCATCAAAAGGCTCAGTAAAAGCGCTACTCACCAAGATAGCAAAGTTGGTGTTTTCGCTTCTTTTTTCGGCATAACTGTGACCGTTTACTGTAATGATTCCGTCGTTTTCTTCGGTTACCACCTCCCCATAGGGGTTCATGCAGAAAGTACGCACCTTGTCATCAAAGGTCTTGGAGTAGTAGATGAGTTTCGATTCGTAGATTGAGTTGGTGATTTCCTTAAGCACAGTTGCAGGCAGTTCTACACGGACGCCAATATCCACAGGCCTCGGCCTGGTTTTAAGTCCTATGGCCTTTGCCTCTGCTTTCATCCAGCTTGCACCTGATCGTCCCGGAGCAGCCACAACAAAACGGCTTGTAATAATTTGTCCGTCCTCCAGCCTGACTCCTCGTATCTGTCCATCTTCAGCCAGGAGCTTTTGAACCGGGCAACCTGTGCGCATTTCAATTCGGCCCGCCATAGACTCTCGCAAGTGACCAAGGACACTACGGCAGTTTTCTGTTCCAATATGTCGAATGCGTGCAGGTATTAGCTCAAGGTCAGCAAGGCGGGCACGATCGGAAAGGTCTTCCAACTCTGCTGATGCCTCACCAAAGACATGGCCCGGGGCCCCGTGGGCCACATATACTTCGTCAGCCGCTGTGAGAAGCTGGTCAAGGGAATCCTGGTCAAGAAATTCCCCCAGGCTTCCACCGACCTCAGAAGAAAGCGTAAGCTTACCGTCACTGTATGCGCCAGCTCCTCCCCAGCCGCAGAGCATGTCTTTGGAGTTCCGGCGCTGGCGCTGGTCCAGTTCCTTTCCCTGCTCCAGTAAAAGGACATGCTCAATGCCGAGATCGGCCAAAGTGAGGGCTGAAAAAATACCGGCAGGGCCGGCACCAACGATGATCACTTCGTAATCCACGGATTTCCCCCTGGGCAGTATCAAGTCAGTTCGCTTACTATTATACAACAACGACTGAATTTTCGGCATTCCCATAGGGCGTTGGGACATATTTATCCGCATGCCCGTCATTTTCCCATTTTGTCTCATCAATCAAAT
>JAKLQB010000709.1 GCA_022013615.1 Desulfobacterales bacterium
GACCGCCTCATACACAACGCACACAAAATCAATCTCAAAGGAGAGTCCATGAGAAAGCTCCTTCGAAAGGGAAAAAATGATATCAAAACAACAGATTGAGGCGGCCAAGTGGGCAAATCCGCCAAACGTCCTGCAATCTTTAGGGATAGCGATTGTTGCTTCCGGGGCAAGTTTCTATTTGAAGGACCATGACAGCCTGAAGTTTTTTCACCAAAATGGCGTTTGGTTATATAAATGGTGGTCCCGAAATGGTGAGGTCGGAGACGGCATTCAATACCTTATGCCACATTGCCTTATGAGTTTTAAAGAGGCGGTCGCGGTTTTGTCAGGTTCGCCGTTTACTGAATACAAGGCGGATCCGGTAGATCAACTTCGACACCGTATATCCAAACCACAACATTGCAAGACGCCAAAGTGGCAAAGTGAGAGCAAAAAGCTGATCCAATTCTCTCGGTCCTGCCTCTTGGGGCCTAATGGAAAGGAACGGTTATCATATCTCATGCAGGAGTGGGGACTTCTCATCGATACGATCCATCAACGCTGTCTGGGTTGGTTGCCGCCAAAAAGGCAGATGCCTTCGAAACTGGGTATTCCCTGTTACGATAGTCGGGGAAATCTAATCAGAATCCGGTTCCGTATGGATAAATCAGGTCCTGAACAAGAACGTTACAGAATCAGCAAAGGCAGTAACCCAAAAGCGCCCTTTCCAATATACGTGGCTCCTCGTAAACCGATTATGATCCTGGAATCGGAATTGGATGCGATTTTCATCGCCCAGGAGGCGGGAGAGCATGTAGGGGTTTTGGGCATGGGAACGACGGCACTAAAGCTCGATAATGCGATTACTGATTATCTCATAAAGAACATCCCGGCTATTCTCGTCAGCCTGGATAACGATCAAAGCGGCAGGGAAAAAGCAACAGAGCTCATTAAGCAATTTCCGCATGCGCTTGATTCGCCTGTACCAAAACGCTATGGAAAGGACCCGGGCAAGGCGTGGAAGCACATGTGCCTTCGCAAATGGGTTAAAACCGGATTACAGCAATCAGGGAAAATAAGAGGGTGTAAATCACATGAAAGGTGGTGTTCCTTGGACCAATA
>JAKLQB010000710.1 GCA_022013615.1 Desulfobacterales bacterium
CTCTTTCTATCTTTCCCGCTTCCTGCCCGCGCTGATCTTTCGTTACTCAAGGAAAGCATGATTGAATATAACCTGGATCTTCTTCAGAAAAGCCTGGTTGATGGTTCCTATAAGGGAGAGGAGGGCATCCTGAGGATCCGGCCTGAGGTTGGGCGCTCCTTTGGCCTTAAGGTGCTGATGGATCAGGAATACCTTGAAGCAAGGGAGCTGTTTAAAAAAGCAGACGAACTCCTTGAAAGGGCCGAGGAGGCATTGACAACACAAGAAAAAGAGACATTTCCCGGCGAGCATGTTAAAAAATTGGGTGAGTTGGGCCTTGGATACAATCAGGCACTTCAGTCTGCCAGGGAACGAATGATGGCTTATAGGTCAAGATTGACCCCGGAAATTGATGATAGGCTGAACCCAGACATTTGCTCCAAATTGCTGGAAGGTCTTCTGTTAGAAAGTCTTAAGCGGGCCTCTTGTAATCTAAGGGACGCTTTAGGTCTCTTCTACAACAAATGCCAGGACCTCGATGAGGATAATGGGCCTTTAAACGTCGAAAATATAAAATTTGTAAATCATGTGGTCTACGAGTTTAAGGAAAAGGCAACTCAAAAAACCATAAACCGGTTTGATCTTGACAGGCAAAACAATAACAGCTCAGCGAATCCGGATACCAGATGGAAGCATAGCTTGGGAAGGGCCGAATCTCGCTACATACCACTTGTAGAGCCCGTAATCGAGGAATATAAAAAATCCGGATATTCTGTAGATCTATTGCTGTTTCTTGCTTTGATGAGGCAGGAGTCCAGGTTTAATCCTCATGCTGTGTCATTGGTTGGAGCCGTTGGCCTTACCCAGATTATGCCAAGGACCGCAAAGGGATTGGGCATGAAGAATGTTTTTGAGCCTTCATACTTTAGTGAGGCAGGGACTTTTATGGGCCGCGAGCGGAATTTGAAAAACCGGGCCAAGAAGCTTATCCTGGAAATCACAGACGAAAATAACCTGGAACCTGCAAGGCGTGCCAGAGAATTGATGGAAGAAGCTCTAAAATACAAGGAGAGCCGGACCAAATTGTACGCCCGCTACAAAAAAGAAGTGCTGAAAGATGAAACAGACGATCGCCTGGACTCGGGAAAGGCAATAACATACGGGTTTAAGTATTTTGCCAGTGTTATGAAACAACAGAAAGGGGATATCAGTCTGGCCCTGGCTTCATATAATGCAGGACCGCATCGGGTCAAACAATACAAAGGTATCCCTCCATATGCCGAGACTATTCAATTTCGGAACCGTGTCTTGAATTACTACAGGAAATACTTGCACAAACTCAATATTTACCAGGAAGCCCGTCAGGAGTGTATAGAAAATGAGGGGGTTCCTGATGAAAGGACTGCTCAAGAAATAACAGGAGTTGAGCAAAAGATTCCTTGATGAGAGAAAAGAGGAGATAGACTATGAATTCAGATGTATTAAAAGAAAGCGATTTTGAAGGTATCAATCTTGTAAAGCGGGGAAAAGTGAGAGACATTTATGAGATTGAGGATCAACTGCTGATTGTGGCAAGCGACCGCATGTCAGCGTTTGACGTGGTCATGGCAGACCCAATTCCCGATAAGGGTAAAATCCTGACTAACATTTCTTTGTTCTGGTTCAAACATCTGGAATCCATTGTGGAAAACCATTTGATTAGCAGCAACCCGGTTAAATATCCTGAAAATTGCCAGAAGTACGCAAAAGAACTTGAGGGCCGAAGTATGCTGGTAAAGAAAGCAAAGCCATTACCTGTTGAATGTATTGTCAGGGGATATTTGTCCGGGTCAGGTTGGAAGGACTACCTGTCAAACGGGAGCATCTGCGGCATTTCTCTGCCGGAAGGGCTGAAAGAGTCCCAAAAGTTGCCTGATCCCATTTTCACACCTTCCACAAAGGCTGAAGATGGCATGCACGATGAAAATATTACTTTTGAAGAGGCCGTAAAGCTTATGGGAGAAAAAACCGCGGAGAATGTACAACAGCTAAGTCTCCGGATCTACGAATTCGGCAGGGCCCTTGCTGCGGAAAAAGGAATCATCGTTGCAGACACCAAGTTTGAGTTTGGTATCAAGGATGACCGGTTGATTCTGATTGATGAGGTGCTTACGCCAGATTCATCAAGATTCTGGCCCATGGATTCATATAGTCCCGGAGGCCCTCAAAAGAGTTTCGATAAACAGTTTCTGAGGGATTATCTTCTTGAGATCAAGTGGCCCAAGCAGCCACCACCGCCTAAATTGCCTCCTGAGATCATAGAGAAGACAAGGGCAAAGTACCTTGAGGCCCTGGAGAGACTGACGGGCCATGGGCTGGAATGATGAAGCCTATTATTTGTTTTATTGATGACTCCAAGTTTGAACACGACCTTGTTCAGAATGAAATTGCCCTCAGTGCCCCTGAATTGGAGTTTGTTCAGGCATACACCTTTGAGGAGGCAA
>JAKLQB010000711.1 GCA_022013615.1 Desulfobacterales bacterium
CAACCAGGCCAGCATCCTCCAGCAGGCGCTCGGTCAATTCCGCAGATGTATAGCCTTCAGGGACCTTAATCCACAGATAAAAAGTCGCCCTGGGTGACTCCACCTCAAAGCCAACATCCTGGAGCCCCTTGACCATCAGGTCCCGCCGCCTCGAATAAACTTGAACCATATCTCTGACACAGGACTGGTCCCCACGTATGGCCGCTATACCTGCCATCTGAACGGCCTGAAAAACACCCGAATCAATATTGCTCTTGATGGCGCCAAGCCCGTCTATTGCATCTCGGTTTCCAACAGCAAAGCCTATCCGCCAGCCAGTCATGTTATAGGTCTTGGAGAGAGAATGGAATTCAATCCCCACTTCCTTGGCACCATCCGCGGCCAGAAAGCTGGGAGGACGATAGCCATCAAAAGCCATCTCGGTGTAAGCTGCATCATGGCACACCAGGATATTATTATCTCTTGCAAATTCCACGACTTTCCTGAAAAACTCCAGATCGGCAACCGCGGATGTAGGATTGTTCGGGTAGTTGATGAACATGATACGAGCCCTGGAGGTGATTTTAGCTGGAATCGCATTAAGGTCCGGCAAGAAACGGTTCTCACTCAAAAGCGCCATAAAATAGGATTCTCCGCCGGCAAACATAGTGGCAATATTATAAACAGGATACGCCGGTGCAGGTACCAGCGCCACATCGCCCGGATTGACAAAGGCCAATGGAAAATGCGCGATTCCCTCTTTGCTCCCAATAAGAGAAATCACCTCCGTATCCGGGTCCAGCTCAACCCCGAATCTTTCCTGGTACCATTTGGCTACCGCTTCTTTAAAATCGCCCATTCCTGAATAAGACGGGTACCTGTGGGTCGCAGGGTCCTCCGCAGCCTTTTTCAGCGCCTCAATAATGTGGGGAGGGGTTGGGAGATCAGGGTCTCCAATACCCAGGTCAATGATATCCACTCCTCGTGCTCTGACTTCGGCCTTTTTCGATCAATCTCCTTAAAAAGATAAGGAGGTAATTTTTTTAGTCTTTCTGCCTTTTCAAAAATATTCATTTCTACCTCTTAAAATTAAGTGCCTAACTTTAGCTCACTTTAGGCATTTTAGTTCACTTTAGTTCACTTCAAACCCAGAACATCCTGCATATCATACAATCCTTGCGGCTGCTTCATTACCCACAGCGCGGCCTTTACAGCCCCGCGGGCAAAATTATCCCGGTTGTGGGCACGGTGAATAATTTCTAGTCTCTCACCGATTCCCCCAAACATTACTGTATGTTCCCCGGTAATATCGCCCGCCCGCCAGGTTTGTATACCGATTTCCTCATCGGTCCTTTTACCAATGGCCCCCTTGCGCTCATACACGCCCACTTTTTCAAGATCACGCCCCACGCTCTCAGCCAATATTTGAGCAAGACGCATGGCAGTCCCGCTTGGGGCATCCTTTTTAAGCCTGTGGTGGGCTTCAAGGATTTCCATGTCATAATCCTTGCCAAGGATTCGAGCCACATCTCCTGCAATTTTAAACATAACATTGACCCCGACACTCATATTCGGTGACATGACACACTTGGTCTTCCTACCTAAAGACTCGACCTCTTCGAGGGTATCGCCAGTGATCCCCGTAGTGCCAATCACCATGGCAATTCCCTGGGCTGCAATCATTCGGATGTTTTCCAGGGTGGCCTGAGGAGTGGTAAAGTCTATCAATACCTCGCCCTGATCGATTACGTCCTTGAGAGCACCCATGATTTTAACACCCAATTCCCCAACCCCTGCCACTTGACCTGCATCCTCATTTACCATGGGATGATCCGGCCGCTCAAAGGCCCCGGCTAAAACAATATCCGGGTTCTGATGGACCATGGAAATGATTCGCCTTCCCATACGACCGGCAGCGCCGGCTATTATAGCTTTGATCATGGCTATTTCTCCATCTTCAATTAAAGAAGGCCATATTCCTGAAGCGCCTTCTTAAGTTTTTCCAGATTCGAGGGTGCCATAGGGCATAGGGGCAACCTCATCTCATCCTGGATCTTTCCCATTAGGGCCAGAGATGTCTTCACAGGAATCGGGCTGGTCTCATAAAACATGGCCTGGCACAGTGGGAAAAGTTTGTAATAAAGCGCTTTGGCCTTTTCGATATTCCCTTCTTCCCATGAATTCACCATATCAGCCGTGTCTTGAGGGGTAATATTGGCGACAACGGAAACAACCCCCTTCCCACCAATGGAAAGAACCGGAAGGGTCAAATTGTCGTCACCAGAGAGCAGTGTGATTTTGTCCCCTGCGAGTCTCACGATTTCGGCCATCTGGCCAAGACTCCCCGATGCCTCTTTAATGGCCACTAC
>JAKLQB010000712.1 GCA_022013615.1 Desulfobacterales bacterium
ATCAGAGAGTCTTGGAGTTCCTTCAGCTTATAGATGATTTCATTAAGACCCACTTTACCGGTTGCAAGATTGAATCGAAGTGTTATATGTATTTCTTGTTCCATCACGGTCTCTTTCTCTTGGTTTTGGTTGGGAAACTCTGACCATAGAAAGAGATCGTAATTTAATCAATCCTTAGCCCATGCGAACACTTTTGAACGTTACCAATGCATTCGATTTTCTTGGTTACACTGAAAAGGATTTTGACAAAGGCCTTAATGCCCTTCAACTGCTCATCCCTGGTGATCGGGACAGGGCTAGTGAGAATATTCAGAAGATATTGAGCGGGGAAAGGGTAGACGACACTGAATTCACCGCACTTAGGAAAGACGGCAGCGCATTTGCTATTGCCGTACACGCGAATCCTATTGTCCATGAAGACAGGGCTACGGGCTTGAGAGGGATTATCATCGATCTCACCGAACACAAGCGAGCAGAGGAGGATTTACACAGAGAAAGAGAAAAATTTCGTCTCCTTGTAGAAAAGTCTCCATTAGGAGTCTGTTTGATTGGGAAGGATGGTTATTACAATTACATCAACCCAAGGTTCATTGAGATGTTCGGATATACCTTGAAAGATATTCATAAGGGTCGAGAATGGTTCAAAAAGGCATTTCCAGATCCAGAGTACAGAAAACAAGTTATTTCAGCATGGATCCGTGATCTTGCTGATTTAAAGGATGACGAATCCCGTCCCCGGACATTTAACGTGAGATGCAAGGACGGGACAGAAAAGGTCATCTGTTTTCTGCCGGCAACCATGGCGAGTGGGGATCAGTTCATGCTTACTCAGGATATCACCGAACAAACCCGCCTTGAAATTCAACTCCGCCAGGCCCAAAAGATGGAGGCGATCGGCACCCTGGCAGGGGGCATTGCCCACGACTTCAACAACATTCTTTCCGCTATTATGGGATATACGGAACTGTCGATGTTGGAAATTCCAGACCAATCTTTCATCGTGGATAATTTAAATGAAATACTCAAGGCTAGTCATCGGGCGAAGGACATGGTCAGGCAGATCCTTGCCTTCAGCCGTCAGGACAAACAGGAACGTATACCAATACAATTAATTCCAATTGTTAAAGAAGCCTTAAAGATGCTTAGAGGCTCTCTGCCTACTACCATAGAGATTAGCCAGCATATAGACAATGGCAAAGGGATTGTAGAGGCCGATGTCACGCAGATTCATCAGGTTTTGATGAATCTATCCACCAATGCTGCTCACACTATGAGAGAGAAGGGAGGTATCCTGGATATAAGCCTTACCGATGTGGATGTGACTGTGGGCGAGGCAGCCCGTCACGCTGATTTAAGGCAAGGGCCTTATGTGAGACTGACTGTAAGCGATACCGGCGAAGGTATAGCCAAGGAGGTCATGGAGCGGATCTTTGAACCCTATTTCACTACGAAAGAGAAGGGCGTGGGAACGGGTATGGGTTTGGCCGTCGTCCATGGGATTGTGAAAGACCATCGTGGGGCAATCACGTTGGAAAGCAAGCCTGGCAAAGGTTCCACCTTCAATGTGTACATCCCCAGGATTGAAAAAGGGGTAACACCAGAACACGAGGCAACGGAAATTTTTCCCACTGGGCGTGAACGCATTCTTTTCGTTGATGATGAACAAGTCCTCGTGGAGATTGGCAAGCAGATGTTGGAAAGACTAGGGTATGAGGTGACCACCAGAACAAGCAGCATCGAAGCCCTGGAACTATTTCGAGTCAAACCGTACCAGTTTGATTTGGTTATTACAGACATGACCATGCCGAATATGACAGGTGATAAGCTGGCAAAAGAAATCATGGGGATTCGTGCTGATATTCCAATTGTACTCTGCACAGGTTATAGTGAACGTATCGGGAGAGAGAGCGCCGAGAAAATGGGAATCAGAGGATTTGTCATGAAACCGCTCTCTATGAACGGGCTTGCCAATGCCATCAGAAATGGCATAGACAAAGGCTGATACAGTAAAGCTACCTTTCCCATCCCAATCAGGCAATCCTAAGTTCTATGTGGGATGATTGGGGCGCCCTTGATACGTACTAAAAAATTCTTGAATTCCACCCCAAGCAGAAAGCGATAATCGCAAGTGGGTTTTCTGAAACAGGGCGTGTGAAGGAAACCCTGAGGCTTGGCGCAGGGGCCTATGTTAAGAAACCCTATGTTTTGGAAAAGATAGGAATAGCTGTCAGAACCGAACTGGATTAGGCTGGCTTCTCAAAACCTCCAAGTATGGAAAAAAACAATGCAATGATTAGCGCTTGAATGATCCAGCCGATCAAACAGACACCTACAGCGCGAAATGTACTTTTATAGTCAAGGGCCTGCCTCACTGCGACAACCATGGCCACTAACATCCAGATTCCGGCGATTAGAAAGACTATCCAGGCCAGACCGGGGATAATACCCAGTATCCGAATCAAACCGGGGGAGCTGGAAAAGCCGATCGTTCGTAACAATTCACCGTAATCTGCTCTGGTCTGGGGCTCGTGAAGAATCTTTGTGCCAACAATATAGGTGACATAGGCCCAGACATACCATGCGATCAGGGCTATAGCTGTGCCCCAAATCAAACCGCTTACCCCTCCTTTTCCAAGTGAGCCTAATCCGCCAGCAATGCTTGCGAGCACGACAATCACCATGGCCTGAACCATTGCCCCCTTGTCAGCCTCAACTTCCTCATACAGTTTGACATCCAGCTTGGCAGCTCGGATGATGCGATCTTTAAAGCTTGACATTTTTTTCCTCCTAATTTTTCGATCTGTGCGGTTAGATGTAACTCAATGAAATTTACCCTGTCGTAGGGTGGGTTGAGTGATCATAATCCGATGGGTTTCGCTAATTACAATACATAGCTTGCATATTATGGGAAGTATGCAAAATAAGGTTAAAACAGCCAAACCCATCCCGCGTTTCGCGGGACTCAACCCATCCTACAACTCCAGGCTGTATTAGGAAAATCCCCCTCAATCCCCCTTTGCAAAAGGGGGAAGAATTCGGTGTACCCAGACTCGCTTCTCTCCAGGCTCAAGATTGTGCCTCTAATCCACATAGGCGAAGCATACTGACTTTGACCTTACACAAGGCTGGAATTTCAGAATGCAATAGAAGATCAACCGGGTGAAAAAACAATCGTGTTAATCCTGTATATCCTGTCTAAAACCTAAATATCCACCGATGTCTCTAACTTCTCTTCTCTATGAAATCTCTCTATCGCAAGCTGAATAAGCCTGTGTATCAATTCTGAATATGAAATACCACTGGCCGCCCAGAGTTTTGGATACATGCTTATTTTTGTGAACCCCGGGATTGTATTAATTTCATTAATAACGATTTCACCATTTTCTTTCAAAAAGAGATCTACACGTGCCATACCTTCACAGCAAAGCACCTTAAAAGTTTTAATGGCATAATCTTGAACCTCTTTTACAATATTCTCAGGAAGCTTTGCAGGAACTTCTAATATGGCTCCGTCTTCATCTATATATTTAGCTCTGTAAGAATAAAAATCATCTTGCGGCAGAATCTCTCCTGGCAAAGACGCAATTGGGTCATCATTGCCCAGAACAGAACATTCAATCTCCCGTCCTTCAATAAATTCTTCAATGACAATTTTGTTGTCGTATCTAAATGCATCATTCACAGCGTCCTCAAATTGTTCCCTGTCGTTGACTTTATTGATTCCAACAGAGGAGCCAAGATTGGCCGGCTTAACAAATAATGGCAGACCCAATTGATTTTTTACTTCATTGAAATCAATTTTATTAAATGATGACCGATCAAAGACCAGAAATCTGGCAATAGATATCCCGGCATCTCTGAGCAGCCGTTTCGCAACATCCTTGTCCATACTTACAGCAGAGCCTAAAACGCCAGGGCCTACAAATGGAAGGTTTGCCAGTTTCATCAGGCCCTGAATAGTGCCGTCTTCGCCAAATGGCCCATGAATAACAGGAAAGATCACATCAACTGGTGCCGTGGATCCGTGGCTCGTAAGGCTAATGAGTTGCTCTGACCTTTTCCCAGGCACCACGGCCAGGTTGTCACTTACCTTGTTTAATTTGATCAGCTTAGGATCATCCGCATTTAAAAGAAACTTTGAAGCATCGGTCAAATGCCATTGTCCTTCTTTATCAACTGCTATCATAACCACTTCGTATTTTTCACGGTCAATAGCCTCAACAATGCTTTTTGCTGACTGAAGGGAAACTTCATGCTCTGCTGATTTGCCGCCAAATAGAATTCCTACCCGAATTTTGTTTGCCAATTTTAGACCTCCGTTAATTTATTTTGCTTCGCTCACCTGTTTTTTCCCTGTGCCCTAAGCCTTATGCCTTTCGCCTCAAACAATCAGGCATATCCGCCCTGATTCTTTTATATCATGATATCAGGAAATGGACAGGATTTCCTTTAGTCTTTTTGCATTTTTTACGGCAAAGCCTTGAAAGTCATTATTAGAATTGCTGCTCTTTTCCGGTTTTCGTTGAATCTACCTCTGGAATCTGTTAAATGGGGTTTAGAATTTGTGAAATCAATATTGTAGTACAGCAGGATTTATAAAAAGGATGTACAGGAGTTAAATATCTTGGTTATCCATGCCTGCCCCGCGAAACGCGGGGTAATCCTGTCTAAAGGTCCTTTTATTAATAGTAAGCCACTACGAATAAACATAAAGAGTGCTCACGGAGGATTTGAGAATGAAGAAGGTAGGAATTATTGGCGCAGGAAACATGGGAAGCGGGATTGTTCAAAAAACGGCCCAGGAGGGCCTTTCTGTCGTTATGATGGATATTAAACCTGAATTCGTTGATAAGGGGTTAAGCAACATCCAAACAACCCTAAAGGAGGCTGTGGAACGTAAACTCTTTAAGCCCGAACAGGTAGACGATATACTATCCCGCATTCAAGGCACAACGGATCTGGGCGATACAAAAGACTGTGACCTTGTAATAGAGGCTGTCTTTGAGGACATGGGGGTTAAGAAAGACCTTTTCGTAAGGTTAGATGAAATATGCAAGCCCGAAACAATCCTTGCCACTAACACCTCATCCTTCTCGGTGGAAGAGTTAGCCCTGGCCACGGGCCGGCCGGACCGTTTTGTGGGCCTTCACTTCTTCTACCACCCGGCAAAAAACCGGCTTCTTGAAATCATTCCAGGGCCCATGACTTCCCCTGAAACTCTTGCTGCCTGCAGGCAGTTTGCGCAATTAGCCGGGAAGACTGACATTCTGGTCAAAGATACCCCCGGGTTTGCCGTAAACCGCTTTTTTGTGCCCTGGCTCAATGAATCTACTCGCATTCTTGAAGACGGTTGGGCCAACATTCCTACAATTGATAAGGCGGCTATGGACTCCCTTGGTATCGGGATGGGACCTTTCAAGTTGATGAACGTGACTGGTGTTCCTATTGCCTATCACTCTGCCCTAACCCTGGGAAACAAGCTCGGCCCTTTCTATGCCCCGTCGGCCAGACTCAAGGCCCAGTTTGAATCCGGCGAGCTGTGGCCTCTCGATGGAGAAGTAGAGGAGGCAAATCTGGCCAGGGTATCTGACAGACTTCTGGCCGAGATCTTTTATGTTGCCTCGGACCTGCTTGAAGGGGGTGCGGCAGAGATGGCTGACATTGATGTGGGTGCCAAGGTGGGTTTGCGCTGGAGGAAGGGCCCTTTTGAACTCATGAATCGGCTGGGTCTTGATAAGGCAAATGGGCTGGTGAAGGATCTTCTAAAACCCTGGCCGGACCTCACCATACCAGAGCAGCTCCACAGCCAGCAGGTCAAGGGAGAACCGTGGGACATCCGTTTCGTGAGATACAATCGCGTTGATGATATAGGCCGCGTGACCATTTCACGGCCCGAAGCCCTCAATGCCCTTAATCAGACCGTTATGAAACAACTGGATGAGTCCTTCCGGGACGCTGAATCAGACCCACAGACCAGGGCCATTGTCCTAAGTGGCGCGGGAAAGGCATTTGTTGCTGGTGCGGACATCGGGTTCTTTCTCAAGTGCATTAAAGACGATCGCCTGGATGATAACTACGCCTTCACCAAGTACGGGCAGGACGTCCTGATGAGCATTGATGAGAGCAAAAAGTTAGTGGTTGCCAGGGTGGGAGGAATAGCCCTTGGCGGTGGGCTGGAACTGGCCCTTTCCACCGATGTGATAGTAGCCACTCCAAAGGCGCGTATGGGTTTTCCTGAGACAGGAATCGGGATCTATCCCGGGCTCGGCGGTACCCAGCGAACCGCCCGCTTTATCGGCAAAGAACTGGCCAAATATCTTATATTTACAGGCCGGCTGGTTTCTGCTGAAGATGCCCTCTCCATCGGGCTTGTGGATTATGTCTTTGCCCCTGAGGAAATAGAAGATAAGATACTTGCGCTTATTGCCGAAGGAAACCTGGTTTCCAGAAAGGGAAAGAGCTCAGAAGAGTTGCCTGCACAGTGGCGTAAGATCAAAGAACTTTTCACGGACGAAAATATAGACGACTGGCTGGCTGGCAAGTATATTGACAGTGACGATCCCTTAGTGGCTAAGACCGCTAAGATTATAGCCAGTAAGGCGCCAGTCGCGCTCCGGCTTGCAAGTCAGATTATTGATACGGGATATGAACTGCCTCTATCGGAAGGCATAAAAGGGGAACTGTCCCATCTGAACGAGATCTTTTCCACTGCCGATGCCCTCACCGGGCTGAGCAGTGTAGGCAAAGGAATGCCCACGTTCGAGGGTCGGTAGTGCCCCGTCTCAAAAGTTTAGTGCCTTAAAATAGCAATGTGAAATATTCGTATAGACTCATACATTTCACCCATCTGTGGGTGACGGGAAAATCCGAAATTCGAATGACAAAGACCAAAGCA
>JAKLQB010000713.1 GCA_022013615.1 Desulfobacterales bacterium
CTTCCGAAAAGTCCAGACCCAATAATTCACCATCTGGCTGAATCATTTCATGGAGAGTTGCACTTGTCTTGCCAGGCCCGCACCCCACGTCAAGCACCCGAAGGCCGGGTTTCAGGCCACACCACATCGCCTGCTTTCGAACTACCACCGGATCGGTTTTAAGTTCGATTCGAATAGATTCTTCCAGATTTTCCATCAAATAAGGGTGGGGCTGATATTTCTTAGGAGTTTTCAAATGGTTATCAGCAAGTCCAGCGCTGTATATGGAACTATCGATTATGTCTTTAGAGGCTCTGAGACAGGCCATAGACAATCCCTTCCGAATGAATAGTTGCAGTTATTTTTTATTAATTGCAAACAAAGGTCACATTATAATCGTAACTAATATAATATGTCAATAATTATTAACCATTTGCAATTACAATATTTCAAATTTACTCATAATGATAACATTTTATGTTCAAACCTCTACGGTAGTAATAGCGAATTTTTTCACCCCCATCTAACCTCCCTCATCAAGAGGAAAGAAAACCAGCATTCACATCGGCCCTTAACCACGTTTAACTCTCCTGATGATTGGTGAGAATGTGTCCCAAAGGGATCCCAATTCGCGGCAACCCAGGATTCTTGTAAGCATAAAATAGAGGACTACGCCAATGCCGATGAGAACAGCTAAGTCCATGGATATACTCAATAAACTCGAACCAGAATCTGCGGTTAGCCATCTGGAATGAACATAAAAAATCCCTGCTCCCATGATTGCGGCTGCAAAAGCACACTTTAGACCGGATATCAGGACCGGTCTCAGGTTAACAATGTGGGCTTTTCTTTTCAGGAAAAAGGCCAGGAGGCAAAACTGAATGGATGACGCCAATGACAGGGCAAGCGCAAGGCCACCGTGCTTCAAAGGGCCCATCAGCAATAGGCTGAAGATCAAATTAGTTGAGAATGCCACAACAGCGATTTTGACCGGGGTCTTTGTATCCTGAAGCGCATAAAAGGCCGCAACCATTATCCGGATCCCTGAAAAGGCCAGGAGACCCAATGAATAGAAGATCAAAGCGCGATTTGTCATCAGTGTAGAGGCAGCCTCAAAGGCTCCCCTTTCAAAAAGAACTCGAATAATCGGTTTTCCGAGGATGATCAAGCCTACAGTGGCCGGCAGGGTAATGAAAAAAACCATGCGCAGGGCATGGCTCAGTATATCTCCGAATTGCTGGAGGTCATTTTTTGCTGCCTGGGTTGAAAGGGATGGGAGCGCAGCGGTGCTAATGGCGATTGCAAATACCCCCAGGGGGAACTGGACAAGACGATCTGCATAATAAAGCCATGAGACACTCCCTTCTGCCAGGAATGAAGCAAGGAGGGTCCCTATAAAGCTGTTTAACTGGTACACAGCGGATCCGAAAATGGCAGGCAGCATAAGGATCCCGATCCTTTTCACTGCCGGGTGATCCGGCTGCCACCGGGGAAACAGTTTAAGGCCTTCTTTAATGACCCAGGGGATCTGCAAACCCACCTGAAGAATGCCGCCGATTATAACCCCAATAGCCACCCCCACAATGGGGTCTGGCAAGCGGGGAGAAATGAAGTACGCGGCCCCAATGATGCCCGCGTTCAGAAAAATAGGTGCGGCAGCCGGCGCTGCGAAGTGTCTTAAGGAATTGAGGACCCCCATAAAAAAGGCCACAATGCTGATAAAGAAGATGTAAGGGAATGTAATACGGGTTAGCAATACCGTGAGATCGTACTTAACCCCGGAACTTCCAAAGCCAAATGCCTGTATTCGTACAATCCATGGAGAGAAAAGAATGCCAAGGACCGTTACAATTACAAGACTGAGCGTAAGGAGGGTTAATACAATCCTTGCCAGATCAAAGGCGTCTTTCTTGGTTTTTGTGGTAAGGTACTCTGTAAAAACCGGGATAAACGCAATGGTGAGAGAACCTTCTGCAAAGAGCCGTCTCAACAGATTGGGTATGCGAAGGGCCACAAAAAAGGCATCTGCAACCATGCCGGAACCAAAAAGACTGGCGATAACCATATCCCGGACCAGGCCCAGGATACGGCTAAGAAAGGTGTAGAAACCTACCACCCCTGCCGCTCTACTTACGTTTTTCTTCTCAGATTCGGGCAAATTACGGTGTTCCACAGAAAAACCTTGACATAAAACATCTATATGCTGTATCAGTGAATGCCCTAAAGCATAACTTCTCAATAAGTTCGGGCTACATTAATAAAATCCCCCTCAATCCCCCTTTGCAAAAGAGGGAAGCAGTCGGAATGCCCGAATTTATTGGGATCTTACGAAAAATAGACTAAAGTTACTGATATGACTTTCAAATTCTGTTGTTTTTAAATTTCAGGCACTTTAGTTCACTTTAGGCATTTTAGTTCACTTAAATAGATTAAGGAGACCCACATTTGGCAAATCATAAATCAGCGCTTAAACGTGCTCGGCAAAGCGAGATCAGGAGAATACAAAACAAGAGTTACAAAACCACGGCCAAGAACACTATTAAGGAAGTCAGAAAAGCTGTGGCCAGTAACTCTGTGGAGCAAGCCAAAGAAGGATTTACAAAAGCCGTTTCTGTACTTCAAAAGACCACTTCCAAAGGTGTCATTCACAAAAATAAGGCTGCTCGACAAATTTCTCGCCTGGCACGGCAGGTTAATCAGCTTTCGTAGCTCATTTACATAGCGAAAACACCAGATTTTCGAGAACCATACGCCCATGGGCTCCTGACTTAAGGAGCCCGTCTGCCTTGTACATCAAATGAAAGGCACGTTCAAAGTCGTCGGTTTTCCAGTGTTTCGACTGCTGCACAATTCTGGATACCAGGAACGAAGGCAGCTTGGTTTTGCGGCTCACGTCAGCAGCCCGCCCTCCTTTGTCACTGACCGTTTTAGCCTGCCACAGTAACCGGATTTGTCGATTAAGCATCCCCAAAACCTTCAAGGATCCATCAATACCTTCTTCCTCTAAAAGCCTGTTCAATACTGATATGGATTCGCCACGCCGTTTGAATGACACTTCATCCATCAATTCGAAGACAGTGTAAATACGGCTGAAAATAGCAACCGCCCTGACCTCCTCCAAACCCACAACCTTCTTTCCATACCTGAGACTGAGTTTTTCCAGTTCAGCATGAAGATCCATTAGACGATTACCCACGAGTTGCTGGAGATAAGCGCAGGCCTGGTCTTCAATGTTGAGATCCAGTTCCTTTGCCGTTTTCTTGATCCATGGTATCACCTGCCTATCGCTCAGGTTCTTGAAATTGACCGCCTGGCCGAGTTCTCTCACTTTACGGTAAAACTTCCTCTTGAAATCCGTCTTTGATGATACAAATATCAGGCAGGTTGACTCGACCGGTCTATCAAGGTAGGGAATATAGCTTTCAAGGGCTGCAGGCGAAAGGCTTTCAGTCCTTCGGACAATAATGAGCCTGCTATGGGACATAAATGGAAGGGAGCGGGCCGTATCGATGATATCTGCCGGCTCAGTTTTGTCGCCGTAAAAGATCCGAAGGTTAAAGTCTCTTGAGGTTTCAGGGATAAAGGTCTCGCGGATCCTGCTCAAGACCCTTTCCAATCGGAATTCGTTAGACCCATAAAACAGGTAAAATGGGGATAATTGGCCCTTTTCGAGCTGTTTTAAGACATATTCAGGTGTCAGGTCTCCTGGCATTAAAACCTGTCCATGGTTTTAAGATATAACCTCTGGGCTAAACGCCGGGCAATTTCCTGGAGCGCCTTTTTTTGATTGAAGCGATTTGATAGAGGATCAGCACTTACCTCAAAAGCAGCCCTTTCTGCCATGTTTCTGGCTTGCCATATGGTCTTTCCACTAACCCTGTCTATCAGTTTGGCATCCAGTTCTATCTCCAGCCAGCGCTTATTGGTCACTGAATACTTGATTTCCTCACCATCAACAGTCTTCAGAAAAGTATTATAACTCACGGGATCAGTCCTGATTTCAGATACCTTCCCAATCAAAACAACGCTGGCCTCTTCCCTTGGGAGCATGGGGACCTTTGAACGGCTTGCAAACTCCTCCCGTATGATCGTGGTAAAATCTCCCTCAAACCCCAATGATGAGGACATGCTTTGTATCAAAGGAATGGCCAGACTTTGAAACCCTTCGTCCCTCGGTTTGTCGGCCCCCCGGAAATGGTAACCGCAACCCTGTGTCAGAGCCAGGGTCAAGTATAGGGATAGGGCCATCAAGCGCATCTTATATTGTTTTGTGAACAGATACATTTTTTTTATTGACTATTTTCGATTGACGATTGACCATTTCGATTGATTATTTTCTATTGATTATTGTCTATTGTTTTAATACAGTAAAAAATAAATTCGAATAATGAAAAAAATAAATGTTTCTTCAAGGCCTA
>JAKLQB010000006.1 GCA_022013615.1 Desulfobacterales bacterium
AGTCTATAGATCCAACAACTGGTGGTGTACTCTTAAAATTTACAAAAAGCCATGGAACTGATGAGGAAGTGTATGATGTTGATGATCCTGATGTTATCACTTTTCAACTTTCAGATTCTACCTTGCTAAGGATGAGGACTACTATAGCGGCGGGGACTACTACAGTCAACCTTGCTAATAATGTTGTCCTATCAACCGGATTTACTGTAACCAATAGTTCCAATGAAATAACAATAACCCTTACATTGGAATCAGGTGATGCAAATATTACTCTTAGGAGCTATATTTATCCGAAAAACTTGGATTATCCAGACCCTGCTGCTCCTTCAGGAAGAAATTTTATGGGTCAATGGGAGGAAGATATACAATAATGAGAAGAATTTTATCGGGTCGTTCAGGAAATAAGGGCGTTACCCTGATTACGCTTATTATCGCTATAACGATATTCGCCGTTTTTATAACGGTCTTTTCCTATGTTATGATTGCCAAACATGGGTCCGAAGCCCTTTATGTCCAGTCAACACAGGCTTATGCCATTGCACAGGCAGGCATAGAGTATGGTATTCGATATGCAACGGATAATAGTTCTTGGGTTCCTACTCTTAATACTCCTGTTACTCTTGAAAAAAACTTTGGCGACGGAACGTTTTCGCTCACATACAGCGCAGCTAACGGGCCTGATGACCTCGGGACTGATGCTCCGAGCAAGCTGACATCAACGGGAACTGTCGGTATAGCGGAAAGGAAGATCATATTACAGCGCTTTGCAGGTGTAGTTGCAGGACAGGCGATCACGTTAGACCCAAGTGATCTACCTTATACATCATCATAAGACTCTGATTGAGAAAAACACTTTTTCTCCCAAAACAGATAACCAATTGAGGTTTACTCAATTGCAGATGAGCTATAAATTGACAATTTTTGTCAAATTATTTACTGTAATTTGTAATAATTGGGGCAAGCTCTTAGCTCTTAGCTCTTAGCTCTTAGCTCTTTGCTCTATGCTCTTAGCTCTATCATCAAGTTAGAATATATTATTCCGCTTCTACTCTGGCACGAATATTGCGTCATTTGTTAGTAGATCGGAGTTTAATCACTGGTTGTTTCCTAACTAACAACTCGACCAATCAACCAGTTAGCTATTTAACCATCTTTTAATAAAGGAGGTGAAAAACAATGAAGAATTTATCAGCAATTTCAAAAAAAGGCATCATAGTTATTTCTGCTGTAAGTATGATCATGGCAGGGGCTTTTGTGGCTCTCTTGCCCTCTACTTCGCGAGCATGCGGAGGTGGCGATGTTGGAGACTACACTTCTTATGTTCATGTCCCTATCCTCAACAATACCGGAAAAACTATGATCATATTCAAGATGTTCATCGATGGCCCAGATGTCGGGATTTATAAGATGCATTCTTGGACAAAGGAATTAAGAGTAAAAGCGATCACTTTTGGTGGAGTAAGTTATTACACAGCAGCAGTAGGTTCGACGGTCGACAGCCACTGCCACAGGTATAGTTCGGCTGATGATATTATAGACAAAACCATCACCCTTGATACGGTTGGTGGTATTGCCGGCTATCCATTCGAAGACTCAAAGATCGAATGTAAAATTGCATTTGATGTGGTCGAGGCCGATCTCTCAGGGGACTATACTATAATACTCCATTTCAGGTTCGACAACGACGAAGTGGGAACAGAACGGACGAACGAGATAACATTTACTCTCTAAAAGACTCCATAACCTCTCTCCTTTAAAAGCCTGCAAGGCTGCCGGTGCTTTTGCTTCCAGCGGCCTTAGGGCAGTGCTTGTAGTTTGATGTTTGGTTCATGACTATTCGACCATCTTGTATTAAGGAGGTGAAAAAGAATGAAAAATTTATCAGCAATTTCAAAAAAAGGCATCATATTTATTTCTGCTGCAATTATGATCACAGCCGGGGTTTTGATAGCTCTCTCGCCCTCTACTTCGCGAGCAATGACCGGAATGACCGGAACGAGCGGCGACGGAGGAAAAATGGGAAACCCCGGATGGGGCAGCGTAAGGACAAGTGGTAGCGGCGGCGATATTCATGTGCCCATCCTTAACAATGCCGGAGAAACGCTAACCATACGCGGGATGTACATCGACACCCCAGGAGCCGATGAATTAAGAGTAAGAACTATCTGTTTTGTTGGAGAAGTGGATAATTCTTATGAGGCAGGATCCAGCGGCTACAGCCAGAGACGCAACGGGCAGACTAGCGAGCCAAATAGAATCATCAGCTTCGATAGCGATAACTATTATGGATTCGAAAACGCAAAAGTGGAATGTCAAATTACATTTGACAATGACCCCCTTCCTCCAGGAATATACACTATAGAATACTATTTCAGGTTCGAGGGAGATACAGAAGATCGGATGAACGAGGTAACATTTAATCTCTAAAAGACTCGGTATTCCCATAACCTCTCTTCCCCAAAAGACCTCCAAAGGCTGCCGGCGCTTTTGCTTCCAGCAGCCTTCAGGCCCACTTTCTATTCCCATGTATAATAAGAACCTTAAGGCTGGTTATTAACTAAGCTGTTTTATATACTCAGGAAAAGCCAATACTTTGTTTGCCTCAATTGCTAAGCCCTGCATTTTTTCCTTTACTAACTTGCGGAATTATTTTAGCTTTTATTTAAGTTACGGAGAGAAGCGGAGCCGGAAGCCTGAGGTTGTCTGATGTTATTGATCCGATTTTTTCTTGACGAGACAATTGCAGCCACTATAATGGCTATATATAGAGACCTTTGCAAAACTATCGTTATTTGTCATTTCGACCAAAGTGGGAAATCTTAAATGACAAAATTCAAAGGTCTCATCTAATCAAGGGGACTGCTATGCAAAAAATACAACAATTCATTCCAATCAGAAGGGCAAAAGATCTACTGCTGGACCTTGTTAGTAACATTAAAGACTCTGATGGCACTATTGCTATCACTATAAATGAGGTGCCTGAGGCTGTGTTGATCAGCATGAAAAAGTTCGAGGGCATGTTGGAGGCATTGGATATCCTGGCCGATGAAAAGGCCTTGGCATCCGTCAGAGAATCTATTCACCAGACTAACCGAAGACAACATGTCCGTTTAGACAAGCGTTTCGTGATCAGCTTTAAAGAAGCAGGATCTTCTGCGGAATACGATATGACAAGCACCAAAGATATCAGTAAAGGCGGGACGTTCTTCTTTTCTAATGTGAATTACCCGGTCGGAACAGAGCTGGAGTTACTTGTTACTTTTCCCTTTAGAAGGGGGAAGGAGCGTGTTAAGGTAGTTTCTACGGCTGTGAATGTAAGAAAGAAAGGTAACTTTTACGCTATTGGCGTGAAATTTATTAAGATGGACAAAACTGTTTTATCTGAACTTTATTCATTTCTTGATAATTTGTAACTATTCAGGTTGGTTAGGCTGTAGGCTAAAGGCTGGCGGTTACTAATTATCTTTGATATTGGTCGAGTGGTTGACCACTCGACTATTTACAGGTCTCTTCCAATTACAGCGATAAAAAAAATTTTGTTAAAATATTTTGAAGAATTACTTGTTCTGTCAATTATTCTCGCCATTGCGATCATCCATTATTTTCTGGTGCAAAAACTTGCTCTGCTCAATTTCTACTATATTCCGGTCCTCTTAGCGGCTGATGCCTATGACGCCATGATTACAGACAGGTCGTATCGAGCCGGAATGACTCCGTGGAATGCACTAAAAGAACTTGAAAAAGGAGCCGGCACGCAATTCGATCCCGAGGTCGTCAAGGCGCTTAAAGAAATAAAATCTCACGAGTTAAGAAATGAATAAAGGAAAAAGAAGAGATTATGCAAACCGGTAATGGTATAGAAAAAAGACAATATGTCCGTTTAGAAGAAAGAAGACAATATGTCCGCTTAGGCATGAGTGTAATGATCAGCTATAAAGAAGCAGGGTCTTCTGAGGGATACGATATGACAAGCACCAAAGATATCAGTAAAGGCGGGACGTTCTTCTTTTCTAATGTGAATTACCCGGTCGGAACAGAGCTGGAGTTACTTGTTACTTTTCCCTTTAGAAGGGGAAAGGAGCGCGCTAAGGTAATTGTTAAAGTTCAGAATGTAATAAAGAAAGATAAATTTTACGGTATTGGTGTGAAGTTTATTAAGATTGATAAAATTGTGTTATCTGAACTTCATTTATTTATTGATGAGCTTAAACAAAAAATGGGTTAGAATAACAAACGAGAAATATTATAGCCCTTGACAAACCAGACAGACTCTGGCAGATGATGATGTAAAAAATCAACATGTTCTTAATCATCCCGGAACGCGGTTAAAGTCCGTGGCGTTCCCGCCGCTGTAATTGGGGATGAGGTTTTGCAAAGAGTTCGGTCACTTCCGGGGTTAACTTCGGGGGAAATGCTGCAAATCCTCAGATGATCCGAAAGCCAGAAGACCTGATTTAGAACTTGTTAAAGGAACCTGATGGTAAAAGGAACCCCGGATGAGCTTTGGCTTGTCTGGGGTTTTTTTATGGGCAAACAACTTAAGGAGGCTATTATGAAAAAAGAACGTATCATTTCCTATCGTCGTCGCTGCCGGCAAATTGGCACAGGACTTTCTCATTATATTTTAATCGTATCAAAGAAAACCAAAAAAAAGAAATAAAGTAAATAACTACTCAGGTTGGTTAGGCTGAAGACTGAAGACTTTTAGGGAAAAGACTCCCAAAAGCCAATATTTTCTTAAAGCGGCCGGAAATTTGTCCTAAACATAGAGAATAACACTCAGAAATCATCTGTCACCATCAGACTAAACGCCTGAGTAGTTATACGAAATAAAGGAATAATTTCATGGATGATGAAAATCAGTTGCAA
>JAKLQB010000007.1 GCA_022013615.1 Desulfobacterales bacterium
CTTCTGTCCGGAAATTCTCCTGTGAAATAGTAAACTGCCTTGACAGATTTAAGTAAACCTTGGGTCGGATCTTAAAGGCCGGACTCCAAAAGCTCATATCCTGGCCTTCCCATTCCTTTTCCACAACTCTGGGCTGGTTGGTCAGCCGGATAAAATCGGCGAATGAATTAATTTTCACACCCTCGGCCGTTGCACCAGATATCTTCCAGAAAGGCAAATAAACAGTGTTTTCCCCCTTCCCCGGAACTTTCAGGAAGTTTACCTGCACGAACTTGCTATTTGACGCCTCCCAGGCAGTTTCACAGTTGCTGCAGGTCAGGACTACACTATCTCTTTCTCCCTCCAGATTCCAACCACACTGCGGGCACAAGGTGGGCAAAAAAGTGAGTTTCCACCGGGGGTTCCTGTTTACAGATTGCTTAAATACGTCCTGATCTTGCGAAAACCTGGCAAGGGGTCTGTTTAGTATGGCGTCAAAAAGCCTGCCTCCCTCCAGAAACAAAGGCAGATAAATAAGGCTTAAGGTCTCCCCGATATATGCCCGGTGAAAAATCTGCTTAGATGCAATTCCCGAGGATAGCTTCCCCGCTCTTGCCAGGATGTCATTTGCCTTAAGCGAAAACTTCAGGAATGATCCTTCTGTATCAGGTGTGACGAACTTCATTTTCATAGCCTGCGGCCTGAGACCCAGGGAAGCGGGAATCCCCTTTAACGGTAGCCCCACGTGTGTAATGTCCACAACACGGTGCCCCACCATCATGGCCTTGCTGTAATACACATTGCCTTTAAAGCGCAGATATGGGGCATAAAAGATCTCCTTACCCGGGGCCTTGTGGGGCAGAATTAGGCGAAAATAATTCGGGGTGAAGAGGAAGGTTTTTACATTACAATAGGGGCAGCGCAATAGACGGTCGGTTTCGTCCAGCTCAATAGGCGCCCCACATTGGGGGCAATCCTGCTCAACAGTAAAGCCCATTTATGCCAGTTTTTCCCCACACTGATTGCAAAAAACAGATTCGGGTAGATTTTCGGTCTTGCAGTGTGGGCAGAATTTGGGGGCTGGCTTTTCATCCGCCGGATGTCCACACTTGGGACAGAATTTTGCGTTAGGCGGTAAGTTTTTACCGCAGTTAACACATTGATTAAATACCAGTTGCTGGTGTCCGCAATAGGGGCAAAACTTTGCGTCTTTGGGAATAGCATGACCACAGTCCGGGCAGTTAATATCCTGGGGCTGGGCGCCGGCACCGCCCCCAGTCCCGGGGCTATCCCCGCCAGACTTTGGCCTGAACGATTCGGCAAACATGGCTGGCATCATGAAACCCAAACCCATGCCCAGGCCCGAGCCAGCATCTCCTTGCGATTCTGAGGCTTTTTCCATGGCCATGGCCGCCTTCATTTTGACCAATCTGTCCAGATCCTTGATCACACTGAGGCGGCTCTTGTCGTCTATTGCCTTTTGCACTTCAGCGGGCGGGGTAATGGAGGTAATATAGAGCTGAGTCAGACCCAGGCCAAAACGACTGAAATCCTTTTGCAGGCGTTTTTGCAGGTCTACTGAGAGCTCATCGTACTGCCCGGGTAGACTAAAAAGACTGTCCAGTTTCTCGCCCAGATAATCGTTAAGGCGAGAGATAATCACACGTTTGAGGTATTCTTCGATTTCATCAGTTGTGTATTTGCCCATGGTCCCCACCAGGCTGTTGATAAACAGGATTGGCTGAACCACTTGAATATTGAACACCCCGTGGGCACGAAGCCTGACAAGTCCAAGTTCCGAGTCTTTAAAGGCCACCGGATCCCTGGTGCCCCACTTAAGGTTTGGAAAGACCTTCATATTGACTAAATACGCCTCAGCGCGAAGCGGACTGGTCATTCCCCATGGTATGGCCAGAATTTTCGTAAGAACCGGGATATTGGCTGTTTTCAGGGTATGACGGCCGGGACCGAAGGCATCGAAGGCCTTACCTTTGTAAAAGAACACGGCCGCCTGGCTCTCTCGGACGATAAGCTGGGCCCCGAATTTGATCTCGCCTGAGCCCTGCTCCGGAATCCTGTGCACCAGTTCTTTGCCTGTTTCATCAAACCACTCTATGACCTCCAGGAAAACCAGGTTGTTGGTACCCATTAAAATCCCCTTTCTTGATTAAAAGTAATTACCAATGTTTTCTTCTCTGATAGATCACGAGCAAAATTGATGCCACCTCATAAAGCCAAATCTTTAGATCATTTAACCTGTTGATTATTTTTTATATTCAAATGATCAATAAAGGTTTTGTACAAAGGCAGGCTCAACTTGAACGGGTCATATTGGGTTATTTGACATACCGCTTTGTGTTTTGCTTAGAAGACAAAATCCCTTTTGATGGTACCGCGGAGGATCCCACAAACCTGTTGACAAAAAGGATACAATTAGTTAAGATTAACATCGTATTTTTTTGTTTGATTAAGGAGGTTTTACTATGCCGTTTTGGAAAAAGATCATTGTGTGGGGCGGCCTGGCGCTTAGTTTATACATAGCCTTGAGCTATCATTTCCTTTACTTTGGGCGGTCGAACATTAAGATCCTTAAAAAATCAGAGCTTACCCTTAGCTATACCTTTTTCAGTGCTCAAGGAAAAACCAACAGAGTTATCCTTGCCATAGACCCGCTTCGCAAAGATGGTATTGCAGATATCCTTGTAGAGGTGGGGAGAATGAGTGAAGAACAAAAGGAGGCTATCCTTGAACTGTATGAGGAGAATTCCAATTAGACCTCAAAATCAACCCTGATCTTGAATGTTTTTACGGCAGGCAGATTCAGGATCTCCTTTACCCCCGTTTCCTCAGATATTTCTCTTAGTGCGTTATCGATATAGGCCATGTCCTGAGCAATAAATGTAAACCAGATATTGTATATATGGTTTCTCAAGTAGTTGTGAGTGACGCCTGGGTAACGGTTTACCGCCTCAACGAAACGCTCAATCTTTTCCTCAGCCACCTTGGCCGCACATAGCGTACTTTTAAAGTTAAGGCGGCCGGAGTGGAAATTACCGCCAAGACGCCTGATAATTCCCTCTTCCTTGAGTTTTTTTACCCTTCCAATGACCTCATGTTCAGACAAATTGAGTCGTTTTCCCAACTCACGGTAAGGTAAAGGAACAATGGGAA
>JAKLQB010000714.1 GCA_022013615.1 Desulfobacterales bacterium
AATGGGCTCTGCGTTTCTTATATTCTCGGGGCTTGGGCATGAAATGCAAAGGGTGACATGTTTATGCTTTTCACTAGACCACCAACGGGATCGTCAAACACCTTCCTTTTCAAGAAGGCTCTTGAGCTGAGGTACCAGGGGAAGTAAAACCGCGGTAATAGGGGACGATGGTGCGTTTGTTACTTTACTGGACAATGTCTTTCAAATCCTCATAGTTGTCAAGGACCTTTTTTTGACAGGATCGCCAGGATTACTTGGATCTTTTTTCTTTTTTCCTTTTCCAGCTTCCGGCCCGTAGGCGCCTCCGGCCCGGTGGGACGAAAAGAAAAAAGAGAATCCGCCTTCGGCGGAGGAGGTGCTGGGCGATTTTTGGTTCCTGACTTCTGACTTCTGACCTCCGCTCTCTGGCAACTGACCCCCGACCTCAGATCTCCGAACTCTGGTTAGTTCCCATAAACTCTTCCATTGTCGCCTGCCCCTCCTGGCTGATCTCCTCCCTACGCAGTACACTCAGTATCGTCATACCAATAATCTTTAAATCCAGCTTTAACGACCAGTTATCCACATACCAAACATCCAACGCAAATTTATCTTCCCAGCTCAAGGCATTCCGACCATTCACCTGTGCCCATCCCGTCAGCCCCGGTTTCGCCTCATGGCGTCTGGCCTGCTCCGGGGTGTAGCGGGCGAGATATTGCATCAGCAAAGGCCGGGGGCCGACGATGCTCATATCGCCTTTAAGAATATTGAAAAGTTCCGGCAGTTCATCCAGAGAAGCCGCTCGCAGAAAGCGGCCCAAACGCGTCAGCCGCTCGGCATCCGGCAAAAGTTTCCCGTCCGCGTCACGCGCATCGGTCATGGTGCGGAATTTATAGATGGCGAAAGGCTTGCCGTGCAGGCCAGGGCGGGTCTGCTTGAAAAATACCGGGCGACCAAGCCGGGATCGCACCAACAGGGCGATCATGATCAGGGCGGGAGAGATCACGAGAAGTCCCGGTATGGTCAGCACCAGATCGAAAATTCGTTTTCCCCATTTTGAATAAAACATGCTTTTTGCGCTCATTACCTATTCCATCCACATCCCGGCCTTGGTCATCGTTTCGGTCAATTTTATTTGCTGGTTCATATTTTACGCCCAGCGGGCCAGATACTGCTGGTTCAGGGATTATCGCAGGTATGTTTTTATAACCGCCTGGCGGCTGTTCTTTAATTCCTTTGCATTCGATAACCGCTCAAGCGATTAAACGTGCGTCCAAATCAAGCATCCTGGCCGCCTGAAAAAAGGACTTATCCGAAGTAACCAACTGCAATTCTTCACTGGATGCAATTGCAAGATGGAGCGCATCAAGGGTCCTCAAGGGCGTTGTCAAAAGACCGATCCAGCCTCTTGCCAACTGATAGTGATGATTTTCCACGGGGATTATCCGAAAAAGCCCGGCATCCACATGAGAAGTAAATTTCGCCAGGATTCGATTAGCGTCCACGCTGCCCAGTTCATTCAGCCTTACCTTTTTTGCCACTGCGGAAGTAAATTCCACTTCGGTTAAAAAACTCAAGGCCGGTTTCGCCTGTTCCCTCAACAAATCCTGGACCTGAAGGCTCAAGGCTTCCGGACAGTAATAAGCCACTATCACACTCGTATCCAAATAAATCATCAATATCGCTCCATGTTCCGCGAGTCGATGACAGTCTGGCTGAGAGAAGCACCCCGGACGGCAATTGACGCCCTGAAATCGCTTAGATCGGGCAACCGCTTTTCTGAAATGTCAACAGGCACAAGCCGCGCCACCTTCTTCCCCCGCCTTGAAATCAAAATCTCCTCACCCTTTTGCGTACGATCCAGCAGCGTGCCGATACTGTTTCTGGCTTCTTTGACACTGACTTCCATGTTCCGCCCTCCTTCATTAATGGGTCATCCGGTTGTCTAAAATGTACATATTCATACCATATGTACATTTTAAAGTAAACAAAGTACATAACGGCCCCAACAACCGCTCAACCACTTAATCACTCTTTTTATAACCGCCTGGAGGCTGATATTTAATTCCTTTGCAATGGCATCCAGTTCTTTTTAAAACAATCTTCAGTCTTGCCCCCGGTATTCTCCCAGATCTTTCAGCAGTTCCGGATGCCGATCCTATAATTTGAAAAGGTTTAGAACTGCCCGCACCGGTTTCGCTTCGCCGCGCTCGTATCTGGAAAAGGCGTTATGCCCGCCTCCCGCTGGGGGGGTCTCGGGGGACGGTCATAAGAACATAAATAACTCGGCATCCTGTAGAGGTATTAGACCCCAGTTGAACACCCAGAGGGTCCCGGCTCAACAGGGCAGGCGGATTACATGAAGGCTGAAAGCTCAATGAGGAGATGGGGGACGCATTTGGATTGTCGATTTTCGATTGATTATTGACTATTGATGATTGAAAAACAAAAAGAATATTCTCTCGCCCCGTCTCTCACCCCAGTGAAATACGTTTGGCCCCG
>JAKLQB010000715.1 GCA_022013615.1 Desulfobacterales bacterium
GGGATCATTTTTCAATAAGATGTTAGACCAGACCCGGACTGCTTCGTATCCCTTTCGGGTGAGCAGAAGTATTCGGCGGCAGGCTCAAGGCTCAAGACGCAAGGAAAACAACGCGCAACCAGTATCCCCGCTAAAGTCGGGATCTTCGACCAGCATCCAACACAGTGTCCTATTTTCGTTGACTTATAAAGTAGCTATGTGTAAACACCATTCGGCAGTATCCCCGAACCAATTTTCTTCTTTCAACCCCGAGAGGGAAAGAGGGTTTGAAATGGTCCACGGTCGCCCAAAAACCCCGTTACTCTGAAGAGATGGAGAGCGGGGTTTTTTGTTCTTCCGGTACCCAAGGCGATAGCACTTTTTGAGATAGATGCTGCATTTTATAATTTTATGGACGTGCCAGAGGCCCCACTCTGAGACGGTCAATCTCCTTATTGCCATGATAAACGGGGTTCTCAGGCAGAGGGGGCTTCACCTTGAAGAGAAGGAAGGAATGCGGGATGTGACAGTGGATTTTTGCCGCAGAAGTCTTGTCAAGAATTGAAATGAATCTTTATTATTAAGAAAAATTGGGAGATTTTGGGCTATGGCAAATAAGCTCGTGAGCTTCGACTTCAGCACACTGGTCGCAGCAATTCGGCAGACCCATGAATACATGGCCGTTCAGGTAGGGCGCGCCGTCAATGTCAGCTTGACGTTGAGGAATTGGGTGATCGGGTGCTATATCCGGGAATATGAGCAAAACGGAGCGGATCGGGCGAAATATGGGGCCCAAGTTCTCGAATATTTGGGCAGAGAGTTACAGAATTCGCTTGACAGGTGTTATACTGCCAGATACCTGCGCCTTTGCCGTCAGTTGTATACAACCTACCCCCAGATTCGGAAATCGCTGATTTCCAAATTCGGGTGGCCGGGAAAAGGGAAATCGGCGATTTCCGAATTGCCAATGCCTCCGGCAGCCAACGATTCTCACATTGTGGGGACACTGTCCGCACATTTGCTTGTTCCCGGGGACAAACTTATCGAGAGGCTGTCTTTTACGCACTTCGTGGAACTAATAAAGCTTGAAGACCCCCTAAAGCGAGTCTTCTACGAGATCGAGAGCATCCTGGGCAACTGGTCGGTCAGGGAGCTCAAACGGCAGATCTCCAGCCTGTATTATGAGCGTTCAGGTCTTTCAAAAAACAAAGAAAAACTGGCTGAACTGGTCAGGTCCGGGGCCGAACCTGCCGAACCCGAACTAGCCATCCGCGACCCATATATCTTTGAATTTCTTGGCCTGAAGCCCCGGGAGGTCATGAGCGAATCCGCGCTGGAAGACCAACTGCTTGATAAGTTACAGGAGTTCCTCTTGGAGATGGGTCACGGCTTTTGCTTTGAAGCCCGTCAAAAACGCATCTTAATCGGTGATACCCACAACTTTATCGATCTGGTCTTTTACCACCGAATTTTGAAATGCCATGTGCTGGTCGAACTGAAGGTTGATAAATTTACCCATGAACACATTGGGCAACTCAATACTTATGTAAGCTGGTATATGAAGAATGAAATGACATCTGGTGACAATCTACCTGTAGGCATCCTGCTATGCACCCAAAAAGATAATCCCCTGGTGGAGTATGCCCTTGCCGGTATGGACAACCAGCTATTTGTCTCCAAATATCAGCTCGAACTGCCAAAGAAAGAAGATATGCAGCGGTTTCTGGCTCAGAAGATTAAGGAGGTGAAGCTAGGCGAATAAATATCGACAATACAGGGCGTGGACCCGTTATCGCTCGAAAAGGGGCAGGGCGTGGCGCTCATTATGTTGTGAATTAGAATCACGCCATAAACGTGCCAATCGTGCCATAGATAGTCACATTTAAATTTAATCGGATCATGCTACTAAACGTGCCATAAATATGCCAGCCGTGCCGTAAATGGTAGCTGAGTGCCCAAAAAACTCATAAAGGGTACATCCGACGATCTGGAGAGAAAGGACTCGTAAACAGCTCAAATGGTTCATAAATGGCTCAAATGGCTCATGCTCAGATCTCACTAAAGAGGGCGATTTTGCCCTAAAACAA
>JAKLQB010000716.1 GCA_022013615.1 Desulfobacterales bacterium
AATGCCTTGGCAGAGTATGGCTGGAACAAAAAACAGGCAGCCCGGCGATTGGGGATCAGCCGCAGCACCCTGTATGAAAAACTCCGAAAGTACCAGATCACAAGACCCACCACGCATTAGCAAATTACAAAATGTCCCCTCCTCGTCATTCGGAAGATTTCGTACTGCCCACAGCAGCATTCCCCTTTTTTTGACCAACGACAACTTGAGCGGACTCCAATAGGCAACAGAAAAAAATTGAGGGCTAAGATTGTCCAGAGTATACCCGCCAAGGTGCAAAATGTCCGGATTTCGTACACACTCAACTATCATTTATCACAAAGAATTTTAAGCTTGGTAGTTTTGGTGTCCGAAATGCATACAAAACGTAGGAAGTCAATTTGTTCAATCCCGCCCTAACTCTTCTTTCCCGATTCGTAGGACCCCCAAAATAAGACCTTGCATAAAGACGTATTTCTGGCCTGATTTCAAATAGTTAATCCAACAGCCCCCGAAAGCCCTTGAGATATGCTCTACTGTCT
The DNA here is from genome assembly GCA_022013615.1 of Desulfobacterales bacterium. The sequence goes on from JAKLQB010000716.1 coordinate 522, forward strand.
TGCTCTGATCCACAATCCTGGCATATGAATTGCTACAATGTGGTAGTAGACAAAGACAAGGCAAACCAAATCCTAACGATTAAGTGATTTCCTCTGGTGGAACAATCCGTATCAAAAAAAAAGATCTTAGTGCTTGATGCCGATGCAGAGAGCTGCCAAAGACTCTGTGAAACAATAGAAAAGCGTTGTTTCCCGGCGACCTCACTACATTCTCTATTTGATCTCGAAGATACCATCAAAAAAGGGGGATATCTCGCCATAATAATTGATATCGATTCTGTGGCTGTCGACAACCGCGTCATTAGAGAACTTACGGTTTCATACCCCGAGATATATTTTCTTTGCACCTCCAAAGACAGGTTTTATCCCAAATTGAAAGACGCCATTTGCTATCACATTTACGCATGTCTTACCAAACCGGTTGATCCGGACGAACTCGTGTACTGGCTAAGAAGTATATATAAAGATGAGACGAGGTCAACAAATCGAGAAGATGCGTGAACCCAGGTTTTTGTTTCCAATTCTTGCCATAGCTGCCCTGCTGACAACGCTTTTTGCAATGGCAGCGGTTGGAACCGACCAACAGGTGTTGATCCAGACCGAGCTTCCACAGCCTGATATCCCACAGCCCCAGATGTTCTGTGGCTATTGTCACATCGTGACATATCCGAGTGTCGTTCAAAAAGGCTACGAGCTCTGGAAAAAGGGCAAACACAACAAATACGGCTGTGTTGAATGCCATTACCCTCCGAAGCAAGCTACGTCCCCGAGCCAAGTCCCGGCATCAGGCACCACAGCCGATGCTAAACACATTCCCATGAAGCCTCCGGAGCGTTTTTCATACCTTCACCTCGGTGGGGAGACAATCCAGACAAGGCCGAGGATCGTCGACGCCAGTTGCATGACTGCCAACTGTCACGGTAAGCCAGATGATAAGTTCAAGACCAAGAAGATCAAGTTCACAGAAAAGGTGTCCTTCCTGCACGAGGCCCATTTGGATAAAAAGAAACAGATAGAAGGGCAACAGATTACCTGTACTTCATGCCACCAGCACGAAACCGAGGAGAAGAAATTCGAGGTGAGCAAGGCCTCCTGTTACCTCTGCCATTTCACAAACGCCAAGTTCAACGAAGGTCGGGGCAAGTGCGAACTATGCCATCAACTGCCTGAAAAGCCCATCCAGACTTCCGGACAGGAGCCGATCACTCATGAAATGCTCAAGGAAGCCAAGGTTTCCTGCGGCAGCTGCCACTATGAACTCATACAGGCCTCGGGCGGAGGCGAGTATGAGGCCTATTTCGAGGACGGCGAGCTCAAGACAGCGCTGGTATTGGGCGCGGGCCGGACCAAGAAGGAGAACTGCCTCGCCTGCCACGATAAGGCCAAGGATCTCAAAGAGTCTGCCAACAAGAAGCTGATGCACGAAAAGCACGTGACCATAAAAAACGCCCGCTGTTTCGAGTGCCATCAGCCGATCACTCATGCCACGGCCGATCTAAACAAGGACATACCCGATGACAAAACAGAGAGCGATTTAGCAAAGCCTGTGGGAGACCAGTCTGTTGGGGACCGCTCCAAAAGGAAACAACTCGCGGGCGACCAGTCTGTGCGCAATAGCTGCATGGCTTGCCATCCTGAACCCCACCGTCTACAGCTTCTTTTAGCCGCTGGCCTCAAGCGGGAAGGAGTCCCAAAGACACCAAGTTTTCATCAAAATGCTCGAGCCAATTGTCTGGCGTGCCATGTGGAGACGAAGACTTCGGATAAGGGCCAAAGGGTTATGAAGGCCTCGTCCTTGACCTGTGTCCGCTGCCACAAGGGCCGCGAAACTTTGCTCAAGGACTGGAAAGATCAGTTGGTCAAAGAGATTAATTACACAAAAGGGGTCGAAAAAGAGGCCCTGGAGACCCTGGCTAAGTTCGAGCCAAAGCTTCCCGAGCCCAAACTGGTCAAGGCGAGAAAGATGCTCGAGGAAGGCCAGGAGAGCCTAAATCTCGTTCAATTCGGCAACGGAGTGCACAACAATAAGTACTCGATAATGCTTCTTGATGCGGCCATAAGCAGGTTCGAAGACCTGATGGATTATGTGAAAGATGAAAGTCAATAAGAACCCTTAAAAGAAGAAAGGAGATGATAATGAGTGTAAACGGTTCCCTCTCAAGGCGAGAAGTGCTCAAAGGGGCGGGGGCTCTGGCGATCGGCGCGACAGCAGGCCTTGTGCCTTCTGGAAAAGCGTTCGCCGCTAGCGCCAAAGCTCCTCGGTGGGCCTTTATCGTGGATCTTAGACGGTGCATCGGCTGCCGTGCCTGCACCATCGCCTGTAAGGCCGAGTTTGACGTCCCCCTGGGCGCCTTCCGCGCTGCTGTCTACGAGGAAGTTGTCGGCAAGTTCCCCAACTCTGAAAAACTTTTCTTGCCCAGACTGTGCAACCACTGCGAGGGCAACAAGGAGGACGAAATTCCACCTTGCATCAAAGACTGTCCCGAGTACCCCAAAGATCGCCGGGAGTTCATTACTGCCGATGGCAAAAAGATTCGCTACCGCGGCGGTGCAACTTACAAACGCCCCGATGGCGTCGTTCTTTTTGAGAACGAGTTGTGCACAGGCTGCGGCAAGTGTATCAACGCATGTCCCTATGGTGCCCGGAACTTCAACAAACGCCTCATTTCGGGCAAAGACTCGACCAAAAACGGGATCACCAAGTGCACATTTTGTCAGCACCGCATCGACAAAGGGGTTGCTCCTGCCTGCGTCAATATCTGCCCACCTAAGGCAAGGATCTTCGGCGATCTGAATGATCCGGAAAGCGAGGTCTCCAGGCTTGTCAAAGAGTTCAAGCTCGAGGACAACCGAGATAAGACGACCCTGCTCCATGCCGAAAACACCGTCCCCATGCTCTTTTACATTGACCCCAAAGGGGCGCTAACCAAGATGACCACGGCAAAGAAGAAGTACGTGGAGAACGAGGCTTGGTTAGACCAGATCGTCTAAATATAGAAAGGAGGGAATGAAATGATACAAGACATAACTCGGCGCGATCTTTTCAAGTTCGGGATCGCAAGCGCTGCTGTCCTGGCGGCCGGTAAGACAACAGGCTCACAAGCCCTTGCCGGGACCGTTGATTTCGTAAAAGGCGGGAAGGATTTTTCGCCAAAGACCGGGGCGGAAAGACAGATGATTCCTTCAGCCTGTTGGTCGTGTGTGACCAGAGATGCAATGGTCGGCTATGTGGAGGATGGAAGGCTCGTAAAGTTGGAGGGACATCCTGATTCCATTAGAAGTCGGGGCAAGATCTGTGCCAAAGGGGCTGCTGGTATCAACCAGCTCTACGACCCGGACAGGGTTCTTTATCCCATGAAGCGAGCCGGCAAGCGCGGTGAAGGCAAATGGAAGCGCGTCAGCTGGGACGAGGCGCTGACTGAAGTGGCGGCTCGCCTAAAAAAGCTGCGCGACGAAGGCCACCCGGAAAAGTTCATGTTCCACTATGGCCGCATGAAGGGCTCATCGAGCAAGATCGTCGGAACCTTCCTGGACACCTATGGCACCGGAACCAAGGGCAATCACACCTCTATCTGTGAGGGGGGCAAGTGGGTGGCTCAGGAGCTAACCTGGGGCAAACATTACGACAACTGGGACTTCGACAACACCAAGTACGTGCTCAATTTCGGCAGTGGCGTCATGGAGAGCCACACCAATTCCATTCCGCTTGGCCAACGGCTGGTGGACGCCATGGTTGATCGAAACGTAAAGCTTGTCACCTTCGATGTGAGATTGTCCAATACAGC
>JAKLQB010000717.1 GCA_022013615.1 Desulfobacterales bacterium
CGCCCATGGATGTGGATGGCCAGGACTATTACATAAAGCCCATGAATTGTCCTTTTCATATCATGATTTATAAATCAGGATTGCGATCCTATCGTGAATTACCCCTTCGATGGGCTGAGTTGGGCACTGTGTATAGGTATGAGAGAAGCGGTACATTACACGGCCTTATGAGGGTCAGGGGTTTTACACAGGATGATGCCCATGTTTTCTGTACCCCTGATCAAGTAGAGGATGAAATTCTGCGAGTGTTGGAATTCAGCCTCGATCTTTTAGGTGGTTTTGGTTTTGATGATGTGAAGATCGACTTGAGTGTCAGGGATCCCAGGAAACCTGAAAAGTACGCCGGTGCCGACGAGATGTGGCGCCAGGCCGAGATGTCGCTGGTCAAGGCAATAAAGGCAAAAGACCTAAACTACGAAAAGATGGAAGGGGAGGCCGTATTCTACGGACCTAAGATTGATATAAAGATAAAAGACGCCTTGGGACGGGAATGGCAGTGTACGACTATTCAGTTCGATTTCAATCTGCCTGAACGTTTTGATATGAACTTTATAGGTGAGGACGGAAAAGAACACCGTCCTTATATGATACACAGGGCCTTGCTGGGGAGCCTGGAGCGTTTTTTTGGCATACTTGTGGAGCATTATGCGGGGGCTTTCCCCACCTGGCTCGCACCGGTTCAGGCTATGATTCTTACAGTGACGGACAGAAACATTCCCTATGCCGAAGAACTGCTGAAAACACTGTCAGATGCCGGGGTGAGAGCCAAGGCTGATTTCAGAAATGAGAAATTGGGTCTTAAGGTCAGAGAGGCCCAGTTACAGAAGATACCTTATATGGTGATCGTGGGGGACAAAGAATGCGAGGAAGAGGGGGTAACCCCCAGGCTGAGGAGTGGTCAAAACCTTCCTTTAATGACTGCAAAGGAACTTATTGACTTGATTTCAGAGGAATGTAGAAAGAGGAGGTAATAGCGATAGGAAAGAAATCTGATGACACCAATATAAATAAATGGATCCGTGCAAGTACGGTAAGGCTGATTTCTGCTGAAGGTGAACAGCTTGGCATCGTGATCATCAAAGAGGCCCTGAGGATAGCACAAGATGCGGGCCTGGATCTTGTAGAGGTTTCACCAAATTCGGACCCCCCTGTTTGCCGAATAATGGATTATGGCAAGTTCAAGTACCAGGCAGCCAAGAAAACGCAGGATGGACGTAAAAAAGGCCGGTCCGTTCAGATGAAAGAGATGAAGTTCAGACCTCACACAGACGATCATGATTTAGGCTTCAAGGTCAGAAATATTAAAAAATTCCTGGCCAAAAAAGATCGGGTGAAGGTCACCGTTTTTTTTCGGGGTCGGGAGATGGCATATATGAATGCAGGCTACGAACTCCTGAAAAAAGTAGAAGAAGCAGTCATGGAAGAAGGGACGGTGGAGGAGCAGCCCAAACAGGAGGCCAGGAATAGAATTGCCATGGTTATAGTCCCAAAATAAGGGCTCCTGAAGGGAATTTTGTATGCACATTCAAGCCCCCTTAGAATAAATCGCACTTGGTCCGCCAGAGGCGGAGTTGGTGGGGGCTTGTTGGGTTCTTGTGAGACATTTTCATGCGTGGAGGTAAAAAATGCCAAAAATAAAGACAAACCGTGGTGCGGCTAAGCGGTTTAAAACTACGGGCTCTGGTAAGATTGTAAGGCACAAGGCCTTTGCGAACCATATCCTTACGAAAAAAAGCACCAAGAGGAAAAGGAATCTCAGGAAATCAACGCTGGTTAATTCTGCGAACCTGAAGCATATAAGAAAACTGATTCCTTATGGTTAAGAGAGAAGGGTTTTGGATTGACTATTGATTATTGACTATTGATTATTGGTAACTTCTCAATAAGTTCGGGAACACTGAATCCTTCCCCCTTTTGCAAAGGGGGATTGAGGGGGATTTTCCTAATACAGCCCGGAGTTATTGAGAAGTTATCTACCTAACAATTGTCAATGAAAAAACACAAGAGGTTTTAAGATGCCAAGAGTAAAGAGAGGATTTAAAGCAAGGAGAAGAAGAAAAGAGGTACTGAAGGCCGCCAAGGGGTCCAGGGGTGGTCGGAGCAGGCAATTCAGGACCGCAAGCGTAACTGTGGACAGAGCTGGTATGTATGCTTACCGGGATCGGAGGAATCGGAAAAGGGAATTTCGCAGTCTCTGGATTGTTCGGATCAATGCTGCTGCCAGGGAAAATGGCCTGTCATACAGCAGGCTCATCAGCGGCCTTCAAAACGCAGGTGTCAGCCTGGACAGAAAGGTACTCGCAGATATAGCTGTCAGGGATCCGGATGCCTTTTCTCAGTTGGCCAGTTTGGCTCAGGCATAGGGTATTTATTTTACTCAGTAGACAAGTTGGGCCATGAAAAAGAAACTCCTTGAATTGGAAAAAAACGCTCTCAAGGCGCTGGAAATTGCCGATGATCCCTCTGAGCTTGAGAAGATCAGGGTGACATATCTTGGTAAAAAGGGCCAGCTTACCTCGATCATGAAGAACGTTGGTGGGCTGCCAAAAAGTGAACGACCTGAAGCCGGCAAACTGGCCAACATTATCAAAAGCAATATTTCCAAGGGCTTTGAAGAAGCGCGGGACAGGATCGTAACCGGAAAGGCAGACCAGGCCGCTTTTCTGGATGTTACCCTGCCCGGTAGAGAACCACTTCGGGGGCATCTCCATCCCATTACTCTGGTTATCAAAGAGATGTGCCAGATTTTTGCCAGGATGGGATTTACGGTGGTAAAGGGACCCAACGTGGAGCTGGATTATTACAATTTTGAGGCCCTCAATTTTCCCAAGGATCATCCTGCAAGGGACATGCAGGACACGCTTTATGTCTCCGAGAATGTGGTGTTAAGAACGCACACCTCGAACATGCAAGTGAGGATTATGGAGGCCCAAAAACCTCCTGTCAGCGTAATAGCACCGGGAAAGGTTTACAGGAGAGATTCAGACGTTTCTCATACTCCCATGTTCCATCAGTTAGAGGGCTTCCTGGTGGATAAAGGCGTCAGTTTTGGTGATCTGAAGGGGACGTTAACAAGTTTTGCGCACCAGATGTTTGGTCGCGGGACCGCTCTGAGATTCAGGCCGAGCTTCTTTCCTTTCACTGAACCCAGTGCCGAAGTAGATATACAGTGCGTTATCTGCGGGGGAAAGGGTTGTCGGACCTGCTCCCACACCGGCTGGTTGGAGATTTTAGGCTCCGGGATGATAGACCCTGAAGTCTTCCGTTTTGTCGGGTATGATCCCGAAGTTTACTCAGGCTTTGCCTTTGGTATGGGCTTTGAGAGAATCGCAATGCTCAAGTATGGAATAGATGATATCCAGCTATTCTTTAGAAATGATATGCGTTTTTTAAGACAGTTTTAGATGACATAACGTATGATCGAAGACTCCATCATCTGCATCAATTACTTTGGCCTTAATTCCTGAGTCGTTAGGACAATCAGCAATAAAATGAAAATAAGCCTGAACTGGTTAAAAGATTATGTAGACATAGAGATGTCACCCGATGAGCTTGGCCATCTTCTGACCATGAATGGGTTCGAAGTGGAAGGCATTGAGGCGGTTGGACAATCCCTTGATGATATCGTGGTGGCAAAGATACGGGCTGTAAAACCTCTACCAGGGGCGGATAACTTGTTCATTTGCCAGGTAGATACTGGTCGCGATACGGTGCAGACTGTCTGTGGTGCCCCTAATGTAAAGGAAGGGGCTTTAGCTCCATTTGCCCTGCCCGGTGTGAAGCTGCCGGACGGCACAGTGATCAAAGAAGGCCGAATCCGGGGAGAGATATCGACAGGCATGCTCCTGGCAGAAGATGAAATGGGCCTGACCGATGATCACACGGGCATCATGATTCTTGCCCGTGATTTTAGGCCAGGGACACCATTACCTTCTTTGCTTCCTCTTTCTGACCGGGTATTTGACCTGGACATCACACCCAATCGTCCTGACTGTGCCTGCATTCTGGGAATCGCTCGAGAGATTGGGGCGGCCACAGGGAAAAGACTCAAGCGGCCAAAGATAGAAATGGTTGAGGCCGGGCCTCCCATTGAGGACCTTACAAGTGTTACGATTATAGATCCTGAGGGTTGCCCCCGCTATGCCGCGGGCATGATCCAACGCGTTAACCTTGGCCCCTCGCCATTTTGGATGAGATATAGGCTGTATCTCTCCGGTATAAGAAGCATTAACAACCTCGTGGATGTTACAAACTATGTGATGATGGAAATGGGCCAGCCTTTACACGCCTTTGATTACAACCGGTTGAAGGAGAACAGGATAGTTGTAAGGAGGGCACAGGAAGGAGAAGTTTTCACCACACTTGATGGAGTAACGCACACGCTTAACAGCGAAAACCTTATGATTTGTGATGGAGAGCGGCCTGTGGCCCTGGCGGGAATCATGGGCGGACTTAATTCCGAGATTTTTTCGGGAACCGAGAATGTCCTTGTGGAAAGCGCTTTTTTTGATCCCGTGACCATTCGAAGGGGCTCAAAACGTCTTGGGTTGTCCACAGAGGCCTCTTATCGTTTTGAAAGGGGGGCTGATATTGGGGGAGCCGTCACTGCTCTGAAGCGAGCCATTTCGCTAATTTCTCACCTGGCAGGGGGGAGGATTTCAAAGGGCTTCATAGACAATTACCCAAAGACCTACACACCTCCGATTATTGATCTCAGGGTGGACAGGACGAACCTTCTTTTGAGTACGAGCCTCTCACGGGGCGATATCAGCGGGTATCTAAAAGCCCTGGAGATGGAAGTCCAGGATATCAATGAGAATGAACTGAAGGTCAAACCTCCATCTTTTAGAGTGGATATTGGCCGGGAAGTGGACCTTATGGAAGAAGTGGCAAGGTTGAGTGGGTATGATAACATTCCTGTCACTTATCCATTCATCAGGCCTTGTGAAAAAGGAGAGATACCCGAGCTCCTGGTCCGTGACCAATTAGGGTCAATCATGGTGGGGCTGGGTTTCACTGAAATCATCACTTACAGTTTTACCTCTCCTGATTCTGCTGATAAACTTGGGGTAGAGGAGGGAAGCCCCTTAAGGTCATTTGTCAAGCTTTTAAATCCGCTTACGGTTGATCAGTCTGTGATGCGTACATCCTTAGTCCCTGGGCTTCTTGCAACAGTAAAGACCAATATCCTTCATGATGAAAAAAACCTGAAGCTTTTCGAGTGGGGAAAGATATTTATCCGCAAGGAGGGTAGGGACCTGCCGTTTGAACAGAACTATTTGGCGGCATTGATGACCGGATTATATTGTCAAAAAACCTGGAATAGTGACGAAAGGCATGTGGATTTTTATGACATTAAGGGCGCACTTGAGGCCCTGTTAAAAGACATTGGTCTCCACGGATCAGTTTTTCAAAAGGAGACAGGAATCTCACGCTATGATCCAGGGGTGTGTTCAAGCATCTTCTGTTCCGGTTCTGTCATAGGGCATGTGGGCCGGGTTTCTCCCGGAGTAATGGCAGATTATGACCTGCCAGAAGTGGACGCTTATCTTTTTGAGATGGATATTGAAGCCCTTTTAAAAAACATTTCGGGGAAAAAAGAATTTAGCCCGTTCGCTAAATTTCCGGCTGTTTACAGGGACATTTCTATCATTGTACAGCGCCAACTGGAAAGTGCTCGAATTGGGGAGATCATAAAACAGGAGGGTGGAGAACTGGTTGAATCCGTCCAGATTTTTGATGTCTACGAAGGCAAAGGCATAGATCCTACTGAAAAGGCCATAGCCTTCAGGATCTGTTATAGATCGAAACATGGAACACTTGACGGGGGAGAGATGAACCGGTTGCACGAGTCCGTTATTGACAAGATAAGGCAGGAGACAGGAGGCAGGTTAAGGGGGGGCTGAGATAATGGTCCAGATTCCTGATGATAAGAGGTATTTTCGAATCGGTGAAGCCAGTCGTATTATAGGGGTTGAGCCCTATGTGTTGAGATACTGGGAAAGTGAATTTCCACAGGTTAGACCGGAAAGGGCAGATTCAAACCAGAGGACATACCAGAGACAGGATCTGGAGAATCTCCTCACAGTAAAAAAACTGCTTTACGAAGAGAAAATGACTATTGAGGGAGCCAAGCGACGTCTGAGACAAGAAAAAGGCAATAAGATAAGTGTTGACAGTGCATTCCTCGATGATATTAAAACCGAACTATCTAAGATACTGAAGATGCTCACATAATTTGCCGGGTTTAGTTCAAATGATAGACTTCACCTATCTGTAATGGCGCAACCTTTATATTAGATATTGCTTCTACTTTCTTCATATAATCTTGAGGGTCGGCTTTAGAACGATGCATAGGAATTACAACCCTGGGTTGAATTGCTATTGCAGCTTCAACAGCTTCTTCGATGTCCATTGTAAATGACCCACCAATGGGAAGCAGGGCTGTATCAACTTTTCCCAGCTCTCTCATCTCTGTTTCTATTCCTTTTTCGCATCTTCCAAGAACATTGATTTCACTATGTACGTGATTTTGATCTGCTTTTTAGACCCCTGAGCGATCTTTAAAGATGCAGGTCGTAATGCCAAATTAGCGGTGATTTCCCCTGATTTTTCAACAGTATCGAGTCGTATCTTTTCCGTATAAAGGGTAGAAATTTTTTCCAATATGCTGCGCCCACCGATGACAGCAACTTCTTCCGGATCTATTTTCACTTTAGTTAAAGTCAGGTAGACGGGTAATTTGCCTATCCAGTCAACCTGTACAGGTAACTCCTTTTCCACTTTAACATCCAGGGTAACGTCCACAACACTCGGTTCCATTTCTTTTAGCAGCACTCCGGGCGGTAGCTTGATGTTTTCGTTGGTGATGGTGAAGAAATTCTGCCCCACGATCGCCTTGCTCAGATCTAATCGCACCTGAACCTGATCAGGACTAATCGATTTTAGGATTGTACCTGATCCGCTCAACTGAAAACGGACGGTGTTTACAGATGCCTCCAGAATTTCCATTTCAGGGGGGCGATTCATATATTCTATGGTAACATCGAGTGTGGCCAGGGTATCCAAACCTCTTGTAAAACCGAACCAGACTGCCGTTACAAACAGAAATGAAGCCAAAGCTGCAAAAGGAAGTTCGAGTTTCTGCTTTCTCCTGGAAAGCCCTATCGTTTTCCAATCCTGATTAAAAGACTCATCCAGCAGTTGTGCAAGTTCATTCTTTCCGCGTACTTTTCTTAGTTTCCCGTCTCTGACCAAAGCCACCTTTCCAGTCTCTTCAGACACTACGATCACTATCGCATCCGTAAGTTCAACCAGTCCAGCAGCCGCCCGGTGGCGCGTCCCGTAGTGGGACGGCAAATCCTTACTTCCAGATACAGGGAGAATTGCACCTACCTGTGAAATCCGATTACTCTGAATAATGACTGCCCCATCATGGACCGGGTTACCGGGCCAGAATATGCTCAGGATCATTTCTTTTGAGACGATCCCATCCCATGGAATCCCACTATGTACCACATCCTTCAAGTCATCTTTCTGTTCAAAAACAATCAAGGCACCATAGGGCTTTTTAGCCAGATCAAAGACAGTCTCCGATATTACTTCGATGGGAGTTTGTACAATTTCATGCGTATAGCCCCAAAGCAGCGATCTCAGATTCTTCGCCTGTAGCACAGACCTGAGCTCATTTCTAAAGACAACAATAACGATGAGAGCAACGGCCGCAATAATCCCCTGAATCGCCCAACTGGTAACCACCAGGTTCAGCCAGACGGCCACCCGCTGAAAAATCCAGAGTATCCCAATCCCAATAAGTACGCGTAATACCGGGGTTGCCCTAAACAGGACATAAAGACGGAAGAGGACGTAACTGATAAATAAAATGTCGATTATATCTGTCCAGTGGATACTGGAAAGAGCGATAAAGAAATTATTCATGGCTTATCAATTGGTAATGCTGAAGCGCAGTACGCCCAGGGTTTTGTTGGCCTGATCAGTTATTGTCACCCGCCAGGGCCCTTTGTCATATTCACGAAGTTGGATGGAGCTATAGGTTGACCATCGAGGCGGTCTTAGAGACAACTTTTGTTTAGTGATTAGTTCATCCTTGTAATACCAGCTATGGTAAATGTCGCTTTTTTCAGGCACAGGGTCAAAGTGTGTGAAGCAAAAAATTTTTCCAATTGTTACAGAGAAAACAACTGCCTGGTTTTCAGGCGCAAAGTCCTTTACCCTTTCGCAAATAGCTGCTCGAAGTAAGGTCAATTTTGTGGCAATTTTATCAGAATGTTTGTGTTGTGAAGTGGAAATGTCCTTTTCTTGAGAAAGAACTTGCGATGGAACTACAATACAAAAAAGGAAAAATAGAAAGAAACGTCTACTGGGCATTCCTGTTAGCCCCCTGTACAATGTGTATCCCCACCAGCCTCGCAACGAGGACGGCGATGTAAAGGGTGAATGGAATCTTAAAATGTTTGCGCATACCAGGGTTTACCTTTCAGTCTACCTACCGGACCAAGACAAGCCGTACATCCATGACATTGGTGTTAGTGGGGCCAGTCATCAGGAGGTCTTTTGTTTTTTTAAAAAAGTGGTAGGCGTCATTATCATTCAGAAAATCCGCCGCCCTCATCCCCAGACCTACCCCCCTTTTCACTGTAAAAGGATCCACCACAGCGCCTGCTGCGTCCGTGGGGCCGTCGTTTCCATCTGTGCCGCCACTCAGGATAACCACCCTGGGCGGGAGATCCACGAGGTCCATGGCAGCGGCCAGACCGAACTCCTGGTTTCTTCCTCCAAGGCCCTTGCCTCGAATAGTAACGGTGGTTTCACCCCCGGAAATAATGCATGCAGGCGGAGGAATCGGCCTGCCCGTCCTCACAATCTCCTTGGCAATGGCGCTGTGCACTAACGCCACCTCTCTTGTTTCTCCTTCCACGGCCGAGGAAAGAATCAGGGTTTCATATCCAAGGGCCTGCGCTTTTTCCCTCGCCGCTTCAAGGGCTAATATATTGCTCCCGACGATAAGGTTAAAAACAGGCTCGAATACCGGATCATTCGCCTTGGGTGTTTCAGGAATTTGGCCCTCAAGCCCCGCCATTATGTGTTCACGAATTGTAGTGGAGATACCTTCCAAATCATATTTATTGAAGATTTCTAAAACTTCCTTGAAAGTGGAACTGTCAGGTGTAAATGGTCCTGATGCGATTACATCCATTTTATCTCCCACCACATCGGAAAGCATCAGGTTGACAGTGGTTGCAGGATACGCGGCCCTTGCCATTTGTCCACCCTTGGATGATGAAATATGCTTTCTGACAGTATTTATCTCATCAATACTTGCCCCACAAGCCAGCAAGCTGCTGGTAAGCTCCTGTTTTTCTGAGAGGCTGATTTTTCCGGCCGGCTGGGGAAGCAAGGCAGAACCGCCCCCCGATATAAGGGAGAAGATCAGGTCTTTTTCGCCGGCGCTTTGCAGGAAATCAATGATTTTTCTTGTCCCTTTTACACCGTTTTGGTCCGGCAAAGGATGATTGGCCTCAATGGTTTTTGTAATGGCCAGTGGTTGTGTAAAGCCATATTTTACGTTAATCAGCCCCCGGTAGATCCTGTCTCCGAGGAGATCTTCAATAGCCCTGGCCATGGGCGCCGTGGCTTTTCCTCCCCCCACAATCGAGATTCGATCGTATTTCATCAAATCAAGTTTGACCATTGTCTGGTCTTTCACACTTAGAATAAGGCTATTGCCTTCCACCCGCACAAAGCGCTTCACCGCATTATAAGGATCTACAGCCTTAACAGAACTTTTAAATATCTCCTCGGCCTCGGAACGTATCTGTTTGAGCAAATTGTCTTCCATGGTTTGTCCACCCCTTTACTTTTTTCTAACATTGAAAATCTGGTCCTCCCCCGCTTAGCGGGATCTTCGATGGACCAGGTATGATCCAGATGGCTCTGCGTTCTTTGAGATCCTGCTGTGAGCAGAAAGTATAGGGTGAAATAGCCTTATGCGTCAAGGGAGAATAGGGCATATGTAAAGCTAAGTTATTCCTTCCATTTTTGAAATGATACATTATAATGTCGCTTAAAACTTATTCGGAGGGGAAAATGGTGCATGAACTTGCGGGAAAGCCGGTGCCGAGATCACTACTTGCCAATATTCCAAGGCTTGTCTCTGCTTATTACACCCATAGGCCCGATGTCACGGATCCGGCTCATCGTGTGGCCTTCGGTACTTCGGGGCACCGGGGATCGTCACTTAAGCATAGCTTCAATGAGGACCACATCCTGGCCATTTGCCAGGCCATCTGCGAATACAGAAAATCTAAAAACATTACCGGCTCTATGTTCATAGGTATGGATACACACGCTCTGTCAGAGGCCGCTCTATCTACTGCCATTGAGGTATTTGCAGCGAGTGAAGTCACGGTGATGATTCAGAAGGAATTTCGGTATACACCCACCCCGGTCATCTCACATGCTATCCTTACTTACAACCGGGGTAGGAAAGAAGGTTTTGCTGATGGTATTGTCATCACCCCATCCCACAATCC
>JAKLQB010000065.1 GCA_022013615.1 Desulfobacterales bacterium
CCGGGGGCAAAGGTGCTGGGCGCCCCGCGGGCTTCAAACCCGTTGGCCCGGTCTGCAAAACCGGGAGGAGGTTCGATTCCCCTTGCCCCCTCCAACTCTTTGTGAACTTAGTTGCACAACATCGACAAAAATATCCGCTGTTTGTAACACTCTGTTTATTTTAATAGTAATTCAGATGACATAAACACAAAACCAATATCTAAAATGAAAATTTACTGTTTTGAACATTTTGAAATTAGAATTTCGTATTTGTTTCGAGTTTCGGAATTAGAATTTCATATTTTCTGGCTTGTCCGAGTTAAGTGTTTATATGGATGAGTGTTGTTATAAGCATATAGATCATGGAAAAACACATCACCATAGGCATAGCAGGGCATGTGGATCACGGGAAAACCGCCTTAGTCCAATGCCTGACAGGCATTGATACAGATCGGCTTAAGGAGGAAAAACGGCGGGGTCTGTCCATAGAATCGGGCATTGCGCCATTAGAACTCCCTTCTGAGGCACAAATCGCATTGGTGGACGTTCCCGGCCATACCGATTTTCTCAAAAACACCATCAGGGGGCTAAGCAGCGTTGACATGGCCATTTTGGTGGTGGCCGCAGATGACGGGGTCATGCCCCAGACCCTGGAGCACCTCGAGATACTCAACTTCCTCAAGGTCAAAAGTGGTTTCATCGTATTGAGTAAGGCAGACCTTGTGGATGATGAAACCCTGGAATTGGCTGAGCTCGAAATCAGGGATGCGATAAGCGGTACCTTTCTTGAAGGAAAGCCTGTTCTGCCCTTTTCGGCGATCGACAACAGGGGGCTGGAGGACATTCGACTGAATATTGAGATGGAAGGCGAAAGTGTAGCAGGAAAGAATCTTGATGCCCCCTTCCGCCTTTGGGTCGATCAGGTGAGAAGCTTTATGGGATTTGGGACCGTGGCCACTGGCACGATTCTTTCGGGAATCGTCAGGCGTGATGAGCTCATTCAACTCCTGCCATCCGAAAAGGAGACCAGGGTCCGGTTCTTAGAGGTCCATCACCAGAAA
>JAKLQB010000718.1 GCA_022013615.1 Desulfobacterales bacterium
CCAAGCGATGCCCTTGCCATCTCCCTGAGAGTGAAAGCGCCTATTTTTGTTGCAGAAGAAGTGATAAAGCAGTCCAGCCGGATAGACTTGAAAGCAGAACCCCAGGATAAGTCAGAAAAGGGAAAGAAGTGGCAGGAAATTCTGGAGAGCCTCAACCCGGATGACTTTGGAAAATATAAAATGTAATAACAACGCCAGTTGTCCGCGATAAAAGCTTGCCTTCTTTCTTGCCGAATTGCCTGAAATCGAAGAAAAGGCCTATCAACCCTGGCATCCTGTGGCCGGTTATAATCCTTAATGCCGGTGCCTCAACGTACTTTCCTCATTTTCTCCACAGATATGCTATAATATAAAAATAGATCTGAAAAATTCAAAGAATATTATGGGCCTGAAAAACAGAAAACACCTCTTTAATCTTTTTGGGAGCAGCATTGTTATCCTGTGGCTGATCTTGATTGGCGTGTTGGTCAGAAACGTCAACTCAAGGGGTGGCAGTGATCAGCCTGGTGCCATTGAAGGTAAGGTTTCACCAATAGCTTCACCCCAGCGAGACTGGATGGAAATCTTTCTCAAGGGACAAAAAGTGGGATACTCTATGATCCAGATTAACCCCGCTGGAGAGGATTACCTTATACGGGAGGAGATTCTATTAAACTTGAACCTTATGGGCCAGCCCACCAGCATATACATGGTAACCCGGTCGGTCGTGGATCAGGGGTTCTTGCTACGAAAATTCAACTTTAGCATGAAATCCGGTGTCGTGAGCTATAAAATCTTGGGAACTGTTGATGGGAATTTCATGCAACTGGAAATAGGGGAGGGCAAGGCAAAGAGGACTGAGCGACTCAGCCTGTCAGACCCGCCCATGATCGGTGCTGGATTAGCACCATTCTTTAAAGGCCGGCGCATCGAGGTGGGTCAGTCATTCAAGTTCCCTATTTTTGATCCATCCACCATGGCACTAAAGGAACTGGTAGTGAAAGTAGCAGATAGGGAGACCCTGGTTATTCGCCGTCTTGAGTACAGTACTTTCCGCCTGGAAGCACAGATGCTGGGCCAGCCCATGACATTCTGGGTTGATGAATCAGGCACAGTGTTAAAGGAGAAAAGCGTCATGGGGCTTACCCTGATCAAATCCAGTGCAGCCATGGCACCTCGAGATATTGAAGGAGGTGGAGGTAGTGATTTTTATGAGTTGGCAGCAATAAATGTTAAAGGGAGATTAAGGGAGTCTGCTAAGCTGACCTATCTGAGCCTTAAGGTGGAGGGCATCGCCGGGGAGCATTTTGATACTGCCATTTTGGACAAGGGGAGACAGAGATTCCGCTCAGGCATGATTGAGGTTGTTCAGGAGGAGATACCCATAAAGGCTGGATATACTTTACCTTTTGAGGACCGTTCCGGGAAAATGAAGCTGTTTCTCAAGCCGGAATTCAACATTGAAAGCGATAATGAGGCTATCACGGGGAAGGCCCGTGATATTGCGGGAAATATAAGGGCCCCGTCTTCTGTGGCGAGAAAATTGATGACCTGGGTCTATAAAAATGTGGAAAAAAGACCTGTGATTTCTGTCCCGAGTGCGTTAGAGGTTTTGAAGAACAGGGTGGGAGATTGTAATGAGCATGCCGCGCTGCTTACGGGGTTACTCAGGGCTTCGGGCATACCGGCCAGGGTGTGTGTGGGAATCGTTTATGCAAGAGGGAGGTTTTATTATCATGCCTGGACCGAAGGCTTTCTGGGAGGATGGATCTCCATGGACGCGGCTCTGAATCAAATGCCAACTGACGCTACCCATGTCAAGCTGGTTGAAGGAGGACTGGACAAGCAGGTGGACATTATCGGCCTTATTGGAAAGCTGAAACTGGAGGTGGTTGATTATCGATATGATTAAACTGATTGATCTGACCAAGGTTTACAAGGGTTTTCGTGCCGTTGATGAAATTAACATCGATGTAAAGGCAGGCGTTATCTTCGGATTCCTTGGACCTAATGGGGCGGGAAAAACCACGACCATCAAAATGATGGCTGGGATCATCAAGCCCACGTCAGGACAGATCATCATTAATGGCATGGATTTGGCTGAGAAGCCTTCGGCTGTCAAGCAATATGTAGGCTATATCCCTGACCGGCCCTTTTTATATGAAAAGCTGAGTGGTTTGGAATTTCTCCTTCTCATCGCAGGTCTGTATCGCCTGGATCACACACCCTTATTTAAACATCGAATTTCGGAACTGCTGGAACTCTTTGATCTGAGCCACTGGAAGGATGAGTTGATCGAAAGCTATTCCCATGGCATGAAACAGCGCCTGGTTATGTGTGCATCTCTGCTTCACAGGCCCAGGGTTCTTATTGTGGATGAGCCCATGGTGGGCCTGGATCCTAAAGCGGCAAGGCTTGTCAAGGGCATATTCAAAGAGCAGGCCAGCAATGGAACCACCATTTTCATGTCTACCCATTCCCTGGAGGTAGCCCAGGAGATATGTGATGAAATCGCCATCATACAGGCAGGTCAAATTATTGCAAAAGGTACTTCAGAGGCATTAAGCCGTAAGGCTGGTGTGGACGGTAATTTGGAGCATACCTTTTTGAAATTGACTGAAGGCAAAAGGCTCGCACATGAAAAATCTCTACCTGCTCATTAAACCCAGGTTTTTTGCCTTTAGAAATCAGTTGATCAGTTCAAAGGGTGGAAAAATGGGACGAATCTTCATCCTTGGCGGGTTGGGGTTCGCTTTTTGCTGCGGCATGTTTATTGTTTCCTCTCGTGTTCTAATCCATTTTCAGTCAGTTGAAGTTATCGGAGATCTTGTGGCCCGTTATCTTCTTTCCATGATTCTCCTGACTTTTTTCTCCCTGCTTATTTTCAGTCACATCATAACAGCGGTCTCTAACCTCTACCTGTCCAAAGATCTTGAATTCTGTCACTCAACTCCTGTCTCCGTTGAAGAGCTTTTTTTGTCCCGATCTTTCTACACGCTCATGGATAGCTCATGGATGCTCCTGATTTTTGGACTGCCGGTCTTCATGGCTTATGCCTATGTGTATCGGCCCGGTGCAGGTTTCTATTTCACACTCCTTCACATGAATCTGGCTATGGTCATTATCGCCGCTGGCGCAGGAATCCTTATTACAATGCTCCTTGTGTACGTATTTCCAGCGCAGAGGACAAAAGATATTATCATGTTTTTAGGCATATTGATGATAGTGGCCCTCTACTTCCTGTTTCGTTTTTTAAGACCCGAGAGACTGGCTAATCCTGAGTCCTTTTTTAGTATCATGGAGTATTTAAGCGCCTTGAAGGCGCCACAGTCACCATATCTACCCACCCAATGGATTACTGAAACTCTTTGGGACAGCCTGACAGTCCCTGGTGGGAAAAACCACATGTTTGCGGTTACGCTAACCTGGGTCACGGCTTTATCAATGGTGGTTATCAATGTATGGGTTGCACAGGCCGTTTATATTGACGGCTTTTCCAAATCTCAAGAGGCAAAAAAGAGACACACAGTGGGGACAAAGATCCTTGATGTGTTCGTAAGGTGTCTTAAAAAACCATTTAGTGAAGATTTGGGCGCAATTATTGCCAAGGATCTTCGAACTTTTTTTCGGGATAATACCCAATGGTCCCAACTGATACTGCTCGGCGCCCTCGTGGTCGTATACGTCTACAACTTCAGTGTGTTACCCCTGGATAAGAGCCCGATTAAATTGGATTTCCTTCAAAATGAACTGGCCTTTTTAAACATGG
>JAKLQB010000719.1 GCA_022013615.1 Desulfobacterales bacterium
AAATCGAAGATGAGTTCTGGACAGAAGATTTACAGTTTGATGAGCAAGAGTTTAGTTAAAAAGGGTATCAATTCATCTGCGAAGAACTATAGTTATCCAAAACCACACTATTTAACATTAGTCGCATAAAGCACATAACAAGGCTTTTGCAGCGGAGCGCAAAAAGCCGCGCCCGCTGAAAAGCGACGTTGGATTCAAAAAGAGAAAGGAATAAGCCGATGGCAAATATCCCAAAGAAAGTGACGGAACGCTTTGTCAAAGCTGTTCCCCGATTCCAGAAGGTCCTTCAGCTCGCCAAGGACAGAGACGTGAACGAGTCCGACACGGTATCGGTACTGAACGATATATTTGGCGAGGTTTTCGGATACGACAAGTATCTTGAAGTCACGAGCGAATTGGCCATTCGGGGCACCTACTGCGATCTTGCCCTCAAGGTTGAGGACAAGATCCAGTTCCTGGTTGAAGCGAAAGCAATCGGGATCGAGTTGAAGGAAACCCACATGCGCCAGGCCATCGACTATGGGGCAAATCGAGGCGTCCAGTGGGTTGTTCTCACAAACGGGATGGAATGGAGGGTATATCGCATCCGTTTTGAACAGCCCATAAACTACGATCTTGTGTGCAAGTTTGACTTTGCGGCGCTCAACCCACGAGACCAGAAAGACCAAGACTGCCTTTTCCTGTTGTCAAAGGAAGGCTTGGGCAAGAACGCTCGTGAGGATTTCTACGAGAAGGTCCAGAGCGTCAACCGTTACGTAATCGGGCGCCTCATTCTGAGCGAACCAATCCTGACGGTCCTTCGCCGTGAGCTCAAGAGGATGGCTGAAGGAGTGAAGGTTGACGTTTCAGACGTCGAGCAGATTGTCCGGGCCGAAGTCCTGAAGCGGGAGGTAGTCGAGGGTGAGGAGGCCGATGCAGCCCTATCCAAGGTGAACAAATTCTACCGAAAGAGCAGTCCTCGGCGGAGCAAGAAGCCACAGGAAGCGGCACCTTTGAAACCAGCTCAAGAGGAATCCGTCACCGATAGGCTTCTACGAGAAGCACAGAATGAAGAGAAAATCCAACAAACAGATCCAGCCGGCAAGCAATAGCCGCGCGTCCACGGCTATTGCTTACGCCTGATCTGGGTCGTTATCGGGACCTGCGCTATCTGCTTCGGTAAATATCAAGGTCCTTGAAACCCTGGGATATGCAGAACATATATGCAATTACGTTGTGATTTTAGATAGTTGGTTTTATGGCAAGGTATCTGTAATTTGAAGACATCACATTTTACAACTTTTCGGAGAACATATGGATTTATGGCAAGTCATAGTTGGAATTTTTTCAGCGGCACTTCTAATTTTTTTTAGAAATGCTCATGTCACAGCTCAAAAGCAAAAGGTGATTGCGACTCGTCTCCGTTCGTACTTGCTCTATTGGAATGGGTGGATATTAGACAATGATATGTTTGATGTCTTTTATCTTGGAGTCGAATGGAACAAGCAGATTCAGGAAACAATTAAAAAAGGTGGTGGTGCGAAAGATCTCGTCAAGCTAAAAGAAGAAAAAAAGAAGATGGTTGACGAAATAAAGGAAATGATTGAATCAGAAGCCGACCCCTTAAAATTTGATAAAGAGACCATTGTCAAGGCTTTAAATAAACTTCCGTCAATTACAGCTGAAACAATTCTTCAACTTGCCATGAAGAGTGAGCAAAACCTGCTGGACGGGAAAACATTCATAAGTGACGAAGATGCGAGCTATTTAGGCATATATTTCGCTCAAATCTGTGTGGAAATGAAGATGAATCTCATATCAATGATGAGTCAGGGGGTAGGCTTGATTCTGAAATTTATGTCAGACTCCGAAAATTTTGATCTAAAGGTTTCGGCTAAAGAGTTGTCCCAAATAATCTGGAAAGCTGTTTTAGTGTCTAAAGATATTGATACTTTAACTAATCGGATAAATGTTTATACCGAAAACAGTTTATTTAATCTTACACTCAAAAATATGAGTTCAAGGTTATAACATCAGCTTTGAGAGGGACGTGTGTTACGCTGCCGCTCCACTTACGCCCCTCAAGCTGGGCGTTGGGACCATACTGATATGAACATCTTCACAGGCATAGCACGAGGACTTGAGGCAATGGTCGAAGGCATGAGCCGTTTTGCTCACACACTTGATTCCGTCGTCTCAAGGTTCTTCCATGGACTCGTCGAATTTCTTGAACGGGCTAGCCGGTGGATTGTCGAAACAACCATACGTATCAAGAACTATCTCATCAGGTTGGTCGATGCAATCCGGCACTGTCTATGGGCACTATTTAAGCTAACTCTGTTTTACCTTCCATCCATATTGTCTGTGGTTGTCTTTTATTTCTTCCCGCATCAATGGGGGTGGCTTGCCTTTGCACTGTTCTGGTCCCTGTTTATAACTGGAGTGGGACTTACGTATGGAAGGAATCGTAGAGGTTCCGAAAAAAAGAATACAGGCGATTGAACAGCCTGTACGGAGTATAAAAATGAGCAAGTCAAAAGGAACAAAACTCAAAGGAATACAACTGGCGAAGCGACTCACCGGGATTTCTACACCAATAGGTGGCATAAGCTGGAATCCACCTGTTGATGAACGCGATATTGCAAAACAATTGCTTGTATTTCTTGAAGATCGTCGA
>JAKLQB010000720.1 GCA_022013615.1 Desulfobacterales bacterium
CATCACTGATTCTCATTAACCCATGGATCTACGATTTTGCGGCCTATGACCTCTGGTCCAAACCGCTCGGGCTCCTCTACCTTGCAGGGTATCTCAGATACTGCGGTTTCAGGATACACCTAATCGACTGTCTGGATGTGCATCACCCCGGAATGAAGGGTGATACGTCCATGGAAAAGCCTAAAAGACGCTTATATGGGACCGGAAAATTCTGGCGGCAAGAAGTGCCCAAGCCCTTTCCTCTAAGGGGCATTCCAAGGCCCTACAGTCGCTACGGTTTTTCACTAAAGATATTTGTGGAAGAATTAAACAAGATCCGAAAGCCGACTGCCATTCTCGTAACCTCTCTTATGACATACTGGTATCCCGGCGTCAAAGAGGTCATCTGCCTCGCCAGGAAAGTTCACCCTGGGGTTCCGATAATCCTCGGGGGAATTTATGCCAGACTTTGCCAGAATCACGCCCGCCAAAATATGCAGGCAGACCGCATTGTGACCAGCAATGATCCGGTTTCCCTTCTAAAGTCCCTAAGCGAATTCGGCATCCCCATACCAAAGCTTCCTCCGGATTCAGGGCATCCGCCTTATCCGGCATTTGACCTTTTGAGCCAAATTGACTACGTCTGCCTCCTGACCTCTAAGGGTTGCCCCTATCGGTGTAGATATTGTGCAAGCCACTTCTTAGATCCTCAACCGATCCATAGAGATCCGGGAGAAGTGTTAGAGGAAATCCTTTTTTGGTATACAGATTATAAGGTCCGGGACTTTGCCTATTACGATGACGCCCTGCTTATTGATGCTGAAAAACATTTGGCTCTGCTTCTTGAAAAACTTGCACGGCATCATCTGGACCTAAGATTTCATACCCCAAATGCTGTGCATATCAAGGAAATCACAGCGGAAATCGCCAGCCTAATGCACCAAACCGGCTTCCAAACCATACGCCTTGGGCTGGAGACTTCGGACTTTTCATTACACCGCAATCTGGACAATAAAATCGCCGAAGGCGACTTTGAGCGGGCGGTACAGTACTTACTTAAAGCCGGTTTTGCTCACAATGATATCGGGGCGTATATTCTGATGGGATTGCCCGGCCAATCCGTGGATTCAGTGATGGAAACTATTGATTTTGTGGCCAACACAGGTGCAATGCCTTTTCTTTCCGAGTATTCTCCAATACCCCATACCGCCTTGTGGGAAAAGGCCATAAGTCACTCTGAATATAATCTAACCTCAGAGCCGCTATTTCACAATAACACCATACTGCCCTGCTGGGATAATTCTCAGAAAAAAGATCTTCCCTGGCTGAAACGACGCGTCTTGGAAATCCGTGAGAAGTACAGGTGACAGCATCCCAGGTAATTATATCCTGTTTATTACACTCGCAGCATATCCTGCCCCAAAACCATTATCGATGTTCACTACTGTCACACCGGACGCGCAGGAATTCAACATTCCCAAAAGCGCAGCAATACCCTGGAAACTGGCCCCATAGCCCACACTTGTCGGGACTGCGATCACCGGCTTATCAACCAGCCCGCCCACAACGCTCGGTAATGCCCCCTCCATCCCGGCCACCACTACAATAACAGAAGCCTCCATGATCCTTTCCCTGTGATTCAAAAGTCTATGGATGCCTGAGATTCCCACATCATAAATGGTTTCCACCTCATTTCCCATGAACCTTGCCGTAATGGCAGCCTCTTCTGCCACAGGAATATCGGAAGTCCCGGCACTCATGACCAGTATTTTTCCTCGGCCAGAAACCTCTATGGGGTGTTTGACAAGGGTCAGGACCCTTGCCTTTTCATAATAGGTGCTGTCAGAAAACTTCCCTAAGATTTTTTTGGCCTTCTCAGGCAACAGACGCGTCACAAGAACGTTTTCTTCCTGTTCTGCCATTCGTTCCATGATGGCCAGGATATCGGATACCTCTTTGCCCGCACCAAATATGACCTCTGAAAGGCCCCTTCTCAGGCCCCGGTGATGATCAATACAGGCAAAACCCAGATCCTCAAAAGGTAAGGCTTTAAGCTTTTCAAGTGATTCTTCAACCGTTACCTCTCCCTTGCTCAACCGAACTAGAAGGTCTTTTAGAATGTCCTTGTCCAATGTCCTTTCATCCTGATCTTTAACCACGAAGTTTTTGTGCCAGCTCAGCCACCCTTCGGCCAAGCTTTCTTCCGTTTTCCTCTGTTTTGCTGTCGGGCGCTCCCACACAGGCAACACCATAATGTCCGGTGGCAGACATAGGATCCCCTGCGATAACCATCCCGTAGATCAAAAGGGCCTGAATAATGGACATCATAGTGGTTTCCTTGCCGCCAGTGGAATCTCCAGAGGTAGTAAAAGCCGCCCCGACTTTACCCTCCATCCTCTTACGCACGCCCACAAATTCATCGAAAACCTTTTTTAGTTCGGCTGCCATCCCGCCGAAATAGACCGGCGAACCAGCGATGATTCCGTCTGCGGCCAGAAAATCATCTTTAATCACCTTGTCCGTTTTCTTCAAGACAGCAGTCACACCGTCCACCTCTTCTACGCCTTTTGCGATCGCTTCAGCCAGTTTCCTGGTATTTCCCCCTTTTGAGAAATAGAGAATCAGTATCTGCATAATAAAGTCCTCGCCTTTTAGTACCTTAGGAATTCTTTCAATTATAAAAAAACTATAACAAAAATGACGGAGCGAGCAAGCTTCGCCATAGTGGCTACGACGGCTGAAAGCGACATCCACAAATATTCAATAGTCAATTCCGGCTTGTCCGGGTTAAGAATACCCAGATGATAATACGTTGATTATGCGAACAAATCAAGTTATTCAATCGCTTCGCGATTCTATATAGGAGTTTATAAAAGCCCTTCTCCCTTTAAAAAGGACATTGAGCGATGCCCAATACTTGTGACCTGGCTTAGGGCCTGGGTAAGATGAACCACTGCCTCAACAGCCACGCCGGAATTTATCATAACCATTGCTTTATCAATATGCCTTACCACCTCATCCCAGGACACATCGCCGGTCACGTTTTTCCCAAGCTGAATTTCATGGACAATCATGCCAATTATAGCTTTGGCTGTTTTTTCTGCGCCCCGCTTTTCAGGCTCCTTAAGACCATTGAGCACTTGAAGGGCCTGTGAGACCCAGATAAGGCCTGATTTTATTTTTTCACTTTGCGAAAATGCTATAATGGTCTCCTGGACTTCCATAGCCCTGTCACCTCTTCAAAATATGAGTTCCACAAACTTCGTATCAATTTATACCGCCCCGGTTCATAGTATAGGAACGCACCAGATTCTTTCCGGTAAAATGCCCCATTGTAAAATAGGCGATTGGCATCTCCCGACCAAAGAGTCTCCTGCGGATCTGCCGATCGCTTAGCCCCTCTCCGTGAAGCGTCAAAATCCTATTACCCATTCCCTCCAGGTATTCAATTTTCTCCAAGATCTCCTCTCTCTCGGGTGTTTCCGGACACTGCCGCTGCCGGGGAAAAGGAGACTGGGGTTCAACCGGGCAATTTTTTTAAGCGACTTGATGGTCTGCCAGATATCATAATCCTGACGAAGCGCCCGATCCTTGCCACCTATATATGCATCGCCGGCAAAAATCCATCCTTTTTTCTTTATAAGCAATTGGGGCTCAGGGCGCAAGGTACAGGGCTTAATATTGCACTTTTTTAAGATTTCCCCTTTGTCCTAATGCGTTTTGGGAAGATGGTATATTGGGTGATTGGCAAAGTTCCCCTTGACATGTAAACAGGTAGCTAATAAATGTTTAACCTCTTTTAATTCGCCGGCGGACGATTATTCCACCATTCCATTGTTCCATGCACGAGGCAAAAGCTTATGCCTCGAAGAAATACTTTTATTTTAAATCAGTTGTACAATTATCGAGACATAAAATTACGATTATTAGAGGATAAAAAAGATGTACAGCGCCAGTGATTTGCGAAAAGGCTTGAAGATCCAAATCGATAACGAACCGTATGTCGTTACTGAATTTCAATTTTCTAAACCCGGGAAGGGACAGGCCCTTTACCGCTGCAAACTGAAGAATATGATCACAGGAGTTATTTTAGACCCTACCTATCGATCCGGAGACACCTTTGAACCTGCTGATTTAGAAGTGCGAAAGATGCAGTATCTTTACAATCAGGAAAACGAATTCTGCTTCATGGATGTGGAAAATTACGAGCAGACATTCCTATCCTATAAACAGGTAGGCGATGCCAAAAATTACCTAACCGATAATCTTGAAGTAGATATCCTCTTTTTTAAGGTCAAGGCCATTGGAATCACCCTGCCGAACTTTGTAGACCTAAATGTTACCCGAGCGGATCCCTGGGTAAAGGGCGATTCAGCTACTGGTGACACCAAGCCTGTCACAACGGAAACCGGCTACATACTCCGGGTTCCCCCCTTTGTTGAAGGGGGCGGAAAGATAACCATTGACACCCGAACCGGAGAATATGTCACCCGGGTCAAAGAATAGATTTTTTCCGGAAGAACAAAAAAGGTTGGCTAACCGGAAGAATCACCTGTGGCTCCGCGCACGGCTGGTTCACGAAATCAGACGGTTCTTCCTTGAGCGCAATTATCTTGAGGTGGAAACCCCCCTGCTCATTCCAGCCCCTCCCCCCGAGGTGCACATTGATGTCATTCGTGCCGGTGATCGTTATCTTCATCCATCGCCAGAATTATGCATGAAGCGCCTGCTGGCGGCCGGATACTCCAGAATATTTCAGATCAGCAAATGCTTCCGGAATGGAGAACGGGGCAGCCTTCACCTGCCTGAATTCACACTCCTTGAATGGTATCAAACCGGAATAGACTATAGAATCCTTATGCAGGAATGCGAGGCACTCATCGTATCGGTATCAAAAGGTATTGGCATCGGGGACAGGGTCGACTATCGGGGTAAGGCAATTGACCTCAGCCCCCCATGGGAAAGAATTTCCGTCGTTGAAGCCTTTAGTCGCTATGCCTCATTGGACATGGAAACGGCTTTCAAGAAAGGGTGTTTTGATGAAGTTATGGTCCAGGAGATCGAGCCAAACTTAGGTGTGACTAAACCTACGTTACTGTATGATTACCCTGCTTCCCTTGCCGCGCTGGCCCGACTGAAACCCGATAACCCTGAATTTGCCGAGAGGTTCGAAATCTATATATCAGGCTTGGAATTGGCTAATGGATTCTCCGAGCTGACTGATCCTCAAGAGCAGCGGGCAAGATTTGAAAAGGATCAACTAAAGAGACTTCAGACAGGAAAAGAGGTGTACCCGACCGCTGAAAAATTCTTGAAGTCCCTCGAGTATATGCCTGAAGCCGCAGGCATTGCCCTTGGTGTGGACAGGCTTGCGATGATATTCTCAGACAGCCCCAAAATCGACGATGTTGTCTCTTTTACCCCTGAAGAACTTTAGAACATAGTGGCTCGGTGCGCACCGGTCATCTTTCAATGCTGCCTGGCAAAGGATTCCCTTGATTATTTACCTGTTTCAAGATATATTATCTCCCCCGGTTGATGCCATAACGTAGATGATAGAAAAACCCTTTATCTTGTATATATTGATTCCGGATACACTATATAATGCCGTTATACTTTTTGTGCTTGAATTTATTCCATGGGAAATTCGATAGAACAAACGACCAGCAATAGAGTTGTCAGGTATTCAAAGCGTACTAAAACGCTAAGATGCCTTTCTTGTGGAACGGATAAAATAAATCCGGGCAGGAGATATTGCTCCAAAGAATGTCGCCAGCAGATCAACTGGGTCCTTTCACTTTCCAAAGGCCTGCTAATGACGTTTAGTGCCAGGTATGCAGCCTTTTCCTTTACCCGCGAACACGTAATACTGGATATACTCCCTTTCTGGTCAAAGGAGATTTCCAGGTTTATCTGCCACAGGACCCCCAAAAACAAACCCGCTGCAGACCTGAAAAATCTCATACTCAAGTCGGGAAAGGAATGGCATCACCTGGTGAATAATAAGACCTCAAAGAGCTTTGCATCTCTTTATCTTCTTGAGAAAAACCACAAAAAAAATA
The DNA here is from genome assembly GCA_022013615.1 of Desulfobacterales bacterium. The sequence continues at coordinate 6,042 of JAKLQB010000720.1, forward strand.
TAGACCCTGAAAGCGTCAAGCCTCTCAGGAAAGCCCATCTAAGGCTCTCAAAGATTGAAAAAAACTGTCTAAAAATCCTTCAACTTGACAGGAAAGATCTGGCTTCCGATGGCCATATCAGTAAAATAAAGTCTGCCTATAAAAAGATGGCTAAGCTCTATCATCCTGACATAGGCGGTGATGAGGAAAGATTTAAGCAATTGAACGAAGCACATAAGCAGATGCTCCTCTGGGCGGAAAATCCCCAGTACGCGTC
>JAKLQB010000721.1 GCA_022013615.1 Desulfobacterales bacterium
ACCATCCTTACAACGGACGCCCTGGAAAAGGCGATGCTGGCATCCATTCGACCGTCCCGTATGGCTTTTCTGGCTTCGTCAATGAGGTCCACACCAACGATAATGAAATGGCCCCGCTTCTCCAGGGTATCTGCGGCATCGGCAACGCCTAAGGCCATTAAATCGTTGGCGCAGAAAAAAGCCCTTATTTCCGGCTCCTGTTTCAGAATATCCAAAGCCACATCCAATGCCTTTTTTCTGTCAAAACCTGCCGGCTTGCGGGTAAATACTTGAATTGAAGGGCTCTCAAGAAAAACATCTGCGGCGCCTTGAGATCTTCCGATGGACTGAGCCGACTCTTTGCGACCTTCAATGATGGCCACTTTTCCCCCATCGGATAGGCCAAGCCTTTTTAAAATATATTCTGCGCCCATAACACCCTGTTCATAAAAATCAACCGTTGAAACAGGGATGTAATGGGGCATGGCATCCTTGACCAGAAACTGATCTGTTTTAGCCCCAGCATCAAGAACGGGAATTTCTTTCTTAATGCAAGCAAATATGCCCGGTACAAGGTTACGCTTATTCAAAGGGTTAATGACAATGGCATCAAAACTTTTATCAAGCATATCGAATAAGGCTTCTATCTGAGATTCTGGATCCTGATCTATTAAAGGCCAAACGATTTCGACTGTCAGGCCCAATTCAGGGGCGATGCGTTCATAGTGATTTTTCATATCTGCCCAGAAGGAGTTAGCGCTATCTGCCATTAGAACACCGACCCTGTGGGTCATTTCAGAGTTATGGAGGTCTGTTTTCTTTTTATTCACTGAAGGGTTCATAATGGTTAAGATCCTCTATGGGAATATGATTCAATGCTATTGGTCCGTATCATGAAGACGGATGAAATCCAGGATATCCTCTTCGCTCGCCTTTAGCCTCGGGCCATGCTGGGTACACTTGATGGCGGCACAGGCACTTGCGAATCGGATGGCTGCCTCAAGTTCGTTCTCCTTTATGAAATAGGAGTGGATGAGCCCGCCGGAAAAGGCGTCGCCCGCACCAGTGGTATCTACGGCTTCGATCCCGTAAGCCGGAACGGATATGGTCTTTTTACTGTTGTGCCAGACAGAACCCCTTTGGCCAAGGGTGACGATCAATCCCATTTCGGGTCGGTATTTTTCATAAAGAGATGAAATGGCCACCATGGAATCTTTTGTCTCTGCAAGCTCGAGTATGCCTTCTTCATAGCCCAAGAAAAGATCACACAGCGATAACATCTCATCCAACTGCGCCCTCGATACATGGCAGAGTTCCATGAAGGCTGGCCCAACCTGGAGATTGAAAACAATTGGAATATGTTCCTCTTTACAGAAGCGTGCCAGTTTTAGAGACGCATTTCCGGGTACCAACTCAGTATAAAAGACCTTAACCCCGGTCAGTATATTAGGATCAACGTCCTCCTCAGACAGGTCGAGAAGGCTGTCGCCCAGATGGGAAAATATGGCCTTGGAGCCGGTTTTGGTCACTGTAATGAAATTGTGCAGGGAAGTGCCGTTTTCTTTAAATTGTAGATATCGAGTCGAGACACCTGATGCCTTAAGGTCCTTAACAAAAGCCTGCCCGTAATGATCATAGCCCATTTTGGCCATCAGAGCGGTGAATGTGCCCAGGTTGGCCAGGGTGACCAAGGCGTTGGCACAACTACCGCCGGGCATTAAATTTTCCTCCTGTACGAAAGCAAATCCGTCCTCCCGTGGTAGCTCTTCGCACCTCAGGACGATGTCCATGGCCGCAAACCCCAGTCCCACTACGTCTATATTCATAATCTGTTCCTCCTTCAATCAACCCATGTGTTAGGATCAACAGGATAGCGGCCATATTTTCTTACTGCGTTCATCATGGAAATGATGTTTTCCGGTGGCGTTTCCACTGGAACAGAACATCCCGCACTCAGGACGTACCCTTTTGGTGTATCATGTCCCTTTCTGATGCAGCTCTTGACTGCATCTTCAATCACTTTGGTCGAACCTCGAAGAAGTACCTTTACAGGTGGGACATTGCCTGCAAGGGCCATCCGGTTCCCTATAGCCTCCTTGGCCTCCTGCAGACCAACGGTCTCGTCCAGCTTAAACGATTTTATCCCTGTATCTACGATATCCTGCAGAATAAGGCGTGTATCCCCACAGATATGAAGAGAAGGTCCACTACCTGTTCTGTTTTTATACCAATCTGCTATTTCCTTAAGGCAGGGCTTTAAGAACTCACGAAATAAATCGGGTCCAATAATATTCCCTGCAGCCAGGGGTTCCCCCATGCTGCAAGAAAATCCTCTAAAAAGAGCGGCATCCATATATCTAATGATGCTCCTGACACTCAGTTTGAGCAGTGTGTGGGCAAGTTCAGGGTTTCTTACCAGGTCTTTCATGAAGGGTTCGGTTCCCCTCAGGAAAGCCCCTGTGGTAAAGGGACCGCTAATCCCGGTACCGATCACAACCTCGTTCCCGATTTTTTCCCTGATCCTTTCAAGGGCCTCCAGATACAGAGGAAGTCGCCCAACCTTTTCAGGATCAGGCGGTTCCAAATTCTTCACTTCTTCAATATGCCTGACGATTGGGCAGACCACTTGTGGTCTTTCATTGGCCGAATATGACAGTTTCACCCCGAGGGCTTCGGCAAGGCCGAAAAGATCTGGGCCTACAGTAACGCCATCCTGTCTGTAGACACGGAAGGCCGTAATCTGTGCCTTCGCCATCAGTTCAGAGGAATGAAGGTATTCATGAACCGGAATACCAATGAGTCCGGCGGCATGTTCACCCAGATGAGATACACAGGGGATGCGGTCG
>JAKLQB010000008.1 GCA_022013615.1 Desulfobacterales bacterium
CTTGAAATCATCCTTTTTTTGACTTACCATTCCACTCTTGGGATTGGGATATCTGCTCAGATTATCTCCAGCCTGTCCGTGATAATAAGGCTTGAGTTTTGGCCGTTCCGGAGCCTTTTTCCTCGGTGCAGGTCTGTAACGTTAGGGTTAAGTCGGGACAAATTGGTCTTGACTTTCGTATTGGTTTTCACCAGACTATTGCACTATTCTCACTGCTATGCAGAAACAAGACAGGGATTTAGAGGTAATCAGTATGTCAGAGAACGACTGGCACGAGACAAAAATCCGAGTGCGGTACAAAGATACGGACCGCATGGGCGTTGTATATTATGGAAATTATCTTACTTACTTCGAGATCGGCCGTGCCGAGCTAATGCGTGACCTCGGCTTTCCTTATTCAGCTTTTGAGTCTGATGGGTACAGCCTGGTGGTAACCGAGGCCAATGCCAAGTACCACTCAAATGTGGGATATGACACGCTCGTTACAGTAAGGACCAAAATCAGTGATTTGAGGCTTGTTCGTGCGAGCTTTAAATATGAAATAGTTGACGAACAATATGTCCTGCTCGTCAGCGGCTATACTGTGCATGCCTGCATAAACTCCAATTCCAAACCCATGAGAATTCCGCCTGAGCTGAGGAAAATCATGGAGGAAAATCTTAAATCGTGAGCAAAAAAAGGTAATTCAAATTAGGAGAAAAAACAGTGAAGTCGAATTGCGAACGGTGCAAAATGCGGAATCGCGCTGAAAGAAAACCCAATTCCCTGCTGGCCAGGATTTGGAGGTGGCACACTAAGTGGTGTCCGGGATGGAAAGCTTATCAGAGGGAATTGGCAGAAATCGAAAAAATGAATGCTTCTTAACTCTTCACTCAAACTGACAGGAGGACAGCTTTGCTGCCCGCCCTTAGCTTAGTTCGAAAGGAGGAAATTTGTATGAAAAGGTATGGGGATTTTATCACCTCGGAGGAAGACCTGCTCTTATTGACAACTATCCGAAAATACATTGACAAGGAGGTTATGCCCGTCCGCATGCAGATGGACGAAGACTATGCTGTCTTTGAGAAGGCTTATGGGGGGCTGGTAAAGCTTGGCATTCAGAAAAGGGGTTTCGCCCCAAGATATGGTGGCCTGGGGATAAGGTCAGTACCTACAGTCTGTGCCCTGACTGAGGAGATATCCCGAGGGGATAGTGGTCTTTCTCTTCATGCCCTCATAATACCATGGTCTATGGCTGCGGCTATGGGGGCGCGCAACACGGCAGTTATGGACAAGTTCATTCCCATGTTCTGTGAAGACACGCCCCGGTGCGGCTGTCTGGCAATTACCGAGCCTGCAGGGGGCTGTAATATTGAAGACGCGGCCGAGCATGGCCTTACAATCCGCACCACTGCCAAACTGGAGGGCGATGAATGGGTCATTAATGGCGAGAAAATGTGGCCCAGCGGAGCCAGCGTCGCCGACATCTATTGTGTCGTCTGCACAACCGATCCCAAACTCAAGGAAGAGGGCCTTGCGCTTATCTATGTTCCCAGGGACACTCCGGGGCTTTCATTCGGAAAACCGGAAGACAAAATGGGCATGAAGGTTACGGATGTGAATGCGGCCATTTACTTTGACAATGTGCGGGTACCCAGGGAATACAGGGCAGGGGGGCCGGGCATTGACTGGCAGCTTTTCAGAAATAACATCAGTTGGGGGCGGCTCTCAAGTGCGCCGATGGCATTGGGGAATGCCCAGGCCGTTTTGGAAATTGTTACGGAATATACCAGTACAAGGTCCTACGGGGGAAAATCGGTTAGAAGACACTCACTTCAAGCGGCAATGATTGCTGATATGGCCATTGGCATTGAGTCAGCCCGTGCTTATTATCTTTCTGTGGCGGCTATGTTCAATAACCGGAAGAAGTTCGGGAACCCTGCCGACGACTTCCTTATGGCCCGAGCCAGTGCAGCCAAAGTGTATGCCTGCGATGTAACGGAGATGGTATGTAGCAGGGCCATGGAACTTATGGGTTCATATGGCTATGTCCGGGAATATCATGTGGAGAAATACTTGCGGGACAGTAAGATTATCCAGTTGTGGCTGGGTGGGGGGCAACTGGGTCGTCTGGATGTGGTGCAAGGCTACTATCCCTATGTAACGGCGTGAATCAAGTTAGTGCGCTTCGCTCATCCCCACTGAAACAGCGGGGAGAATGTTGGAAGACTGGAATGATGGGAAATATTGCATAGGGCAAAGAGCATGGGGCAAAGAGAAAAAACTTCATGCGCTATGCTCTTAGCGTATTTTAATTCCATTAAGAATGAGCAATGTTTGTGGCTGTAGCCGTACCTGTCTCCTTTTTTGAATTCCAGGGCGCAAATTTCATGAGAAGCATCATCCCCGGGATGGCAATAAGTGTGCACGAAATAAAGAAGACTTCCCAGCCAAGGTATTTGGCAATAAAGCCGGTGGGTGCTGAGGCCATTACCCTGGGGATGCCCATAAGGCTGGTTAGAAGGGCGTATTGCGTGGCGGTAAATTTCTTGTTTGTGATACTGGCCATGAATGCGACATAGGCAGCGGTACCCATTCCGCTGCTTAGATTTTCAAAGGCAATAACTCCGGACAGAACAGGAACGCTGTGGCCGATGCGAGCCAGAATGGCAAAGCAAGCAGTGGACGCGGCCTGGAGGAAACCGAAGATCCAAAGGGAGCGATTGATTCCCAGGCGAAGCATTATCACCCCGCCAATCAGGCTGCCTGCTATGGTGGCCCAGAACCCGAAAAGTTTGACCACAGCCCCGATTTCCGTTTTTGAGAACCCGATATCAAGATAAAATGGCATGGTCATGGCGCTCGCCATGGTGTCACCCATTTTGTAAAGCAGGATGAAGGCCAGGATCCAAAGGGCCCCATTCCGGCTGAAGTACTCAACGAGCGGATCAAGGACAGCCTCTTTCATGGATCCAGGTATTTTTTCTGTAATCGCAGGCTCGTGAGCAAGAAGCGTCGTGATAACTCCGGGCAGCATACAGGCTGCCATGATCAGGTAGACCAGAGAGAATGGCATTTGGTCTGCCATAATCAGGCCCCCGCCGGAAGCCAGCAGCATTCCCACCCGATATCCGTTGATATAAAGAGAAGAGGCAAGACCCAACTGTTCATCAGGAAAATCTTCCCTTCGATAGGCATCCACCACAATATCCTGGGAGGCACTGAAGAAGGTCACTAAAAACGCAGCAAAGGCTACCATCCATGGACTGCTCGCCGGATCAGTGAAGCCCAGACCTGCAATTGAAAAAATCAAGGCCACCTGGGCTATCAGCAGCCACCCCCTTCTCCGGCCCAGAAAAGGCAGGGTGAAACGGTCCATAATAGGGGCCCAGATGAACTTTAAAGTGTAGGGGAGTCCCACCAGGGCCATCATTCCAATTACAGTCAGGTCTACACCTTCTTCTTTCATCCAGGCCTGTAATAAAGAAATGGTCAAAAGAAGTGGCAATCCACAGGAAAAACCCATGAGAAGGGCCACCAGCATGCGAGCACTGCAGATTACCTTAAGTATGGGCTTCTGATTATCAGCCATTGGTTTCCTAACCCTTGGCGCCTTTGCCTTGAGTGGTGGAATGAAAATGGGACTTGTACATAGATACTGGGTGTTTGAGACTCTTCATACCTTTTCTTATCCATGCGATCAAATAAATTATAAGACTGTGCTGACAGATTGATTTGTTTGTTCCGTTTTGCTATGGTTGGTGTGCCCATGACATAGGGTAGTTTTAATATAATTGCAGAATGGAATAATTCAAAAATACTGCTATTAAAGTTGCAGCCTGAATGATGAGGTCAGAATGAAGATATTGCATAACAACAAAAGGCTTAGGGTGAGCCGGAATGATCCATGTCCATGTGGAAGTGGTCTTAAATATAAGAAGTGCTGCCTTGGCAAGAAGGAGGCCGCGTTTCTCGGTAATCTGAAGGAAACGTATTTTAAAAATCACGGGATTCGTTTGAAAGAACCATCAGATATCGAAGGTATCCGAAAGGCCGGGCTGGTGGCTCTGTCAACCCTCGATCTGGTGGAGAGAAAAATAAAGCCGGGAATGACCACCGATGAGATTAACACCCTGGTACATGAATTCACCATCAGGTGCGGTGCCACCTCTGCGCCCTTGAACTATCGGGGATTTCCAAAGAGTGTTTGTGTTTCCATCAATGAAGTGATCTGTCACGGTATACCTGGCGACAGTGTCCTGAAGGATGGGGATATCGCGAACGTGGATGTGACGCCCATTTTAGACGGATATTATGCCGATACCAGCAAGACTTTTTTTGTGGGAGCACCGGGCCCTGATGCTCAAAAGATTGTGAGGGTGGCCCGGGAGAGCCTGCGGGTGGGCATGGAACAGGCGCGACCCGGAAATACTGTTGGGGATATAGGCTGGGCCGTTCAGAGGTACGTGGAAGGAGAAGGCTGCTCGGTTGTCAGGGAATTTGTTGGTCACGGCGTAGGATTGGGATTCCATGAGCCGCCTCAGGTTGCCCATTACGGTCAAAAAGGGCAGGGGATTGCGCTTGTGCCGGGCATGGTTTTCACGATTGAACCAATGATTAATCTGGGGGAGAAAGAACTTCGAATACTGGATGACAACTGGACCGCTGTGACCATTGACGGATCCCTTTCAGCACAGTTCGAACAAACTCTTCTTGTAACAGAGGATGGCTTTGAAAGCTTGACTCCTTATGATCTGTAGCATTTGTAACCGGTTAGCAATTTAGTTCGTAAGTTCCTTAATTTTAGCTCACTTTAGGCACTTTAGATCACTTATAGCCAAGCAATTACTCAACTGGTAGAATCTTATTATGGTATCACTACCCGAGGTAGTGGTTTAGGCCGATTAATTAATCTTCACCCGCTTC
>JAKLQB010000722.1 GCA_022013615.1 Desulfobacterales bacterium
AGGGCAAAAACATGACCCTCAAAAGGACGGAAGCATTGCCGGAAGTGACATCTAAGCCCACCGGAATTGCGCATCTGGAGACGCTTTATATATTCGGATGGAACGCTGATTTTGTGGGCCGGTTCAGGGATTATATTGAACAGGAAAATGCAGTAAAGGATTTTTATCTTGAAACAAAGCTGATGGACCCCTGGCCCAAATTGCCTATTCCTGTGCCGGATGATACCTTTGATGTGAGAGACCGGACCTGGACCTTAAAAGCGACCCGGCCATTTGTTACAATCGATCTTACTCCCAGGGTTACGACATTGACATCCGATGGATATGCGGCCGCTATTCAGGAATCTTCCGCAGAATATCGGTCCCCTGCAGATTTTAAGAAGTCGGAGACACTAAACCTCCTGGATGTGGATTCCCTTTATGCGGATCTGGTGGAGTACAAAAACTTAAGGACCAGGGAAGGTCCTGGCGTATTTATTCCACGACCCGTTTTAAAAGAGGTACTGGAATCTTCAACGCTCTATCTGAAGGAAGATGATGCGCACAACCCTCAGCAACTGAATCATGGTGCAAGGCAGATTCTGCGGACCTATTTTGAACGCTTCCTCAACCAAAAAATCAGGGAAGAAGAGAGCAAATATACCCGTCCGGGACGGCTTGAGGACAGTTGGAAAGACAAAGCTGTAACGCGTGTTTACAGGCTCAGCGTTAAGCCGGGCACATTTTTGGATCAAATCGAGGCATTACTGCTCAGGGGGGATGAAGTGTACAAGGAAAAATTATTGCATCCCCTCCCAAGACTTCATTTCGACAGACATCTTTTCCATCCGCTCCTTAAAGATGGTGGCAAAGACTGGCGTAAGCATGTTTCTGTAACGCCTCCTGCGATTGTTGAAAGTGAATTCCGGTTGATAGATGACATAAGGAGGTTCTGGCAGAAAAACCAGGATGATAAACATTACAAGGAGTACGAGATTTTCCTGCTGCGCAATTTGCCGAATGTAGGCATAGGGTTATTCAGCCGGGCAGGTTTCTATCCTGATTTTATCCTGTGGGTTAAGCACAGGAAAAGAAAGGCCGTTCGTGTCTGCTTCCTTGAACCGCACGGCCTACATCATGGCGGCATCTCTGGCAATGAGGACAAGTTTACGGCTTTTGGGCAAGTAAAGGCATTGAGCAAGAATAAGGCATTTCGCGATAAGAATTTGATACTTGACGGCTTTATGTTGACCCGGACTGATCTTTCCGAAATCATGGACGCCAGAGGCCGCAGCCAGGGGGAACTGGAGCGGCAATATCCTCTGTTATGGCAGGAGGGCGACTACATCAGGAACATATTGAAGATAGAATAAGGACTACGAGACTGATGAGAAAAAGGCCAGGCATACGGCGGCCAAACGGGGGATTTCATCGGTGAATAACTGGGGGGATCTTGGCCGGTGGTGTTTTCACGTATGCAGGGATCCGCAGTTGCTTGGCAAGGAATTAGGGCACATTTAGGGCGCACTCAAACATGCAGCAGAAATCATATGTTGCGCTACCGCCATGGCAAATGGAAAAAAATGCGGGTCATTGAGGCTCAGCCGATTGTAGCTCACATCAGGGGTAGAGGCGCATCAGTTGTGGAATAATGGGAAATAGAAAATGAAAATAATTGCAGGTTTGATTGGTGTTATTGTAATTAGCTTAATGTTGACCCCTGAAAAGTCAGTTGCAGAACAAAAAGAGGTTTCAAGGGGGATTTTTGATGCTCTCTCCATCAGCCTGGATGTTGCATTCTTATATGGTCCGATCGATGGATTTGTTCAAACGCCCAAAGGAGGTGGGCCGGGTACTTTCCTGGGTTGGTGTTCGGGAGTTGGGTTATGCAAGGGTTGAAAAGTGGCCCGCTATTTAGGAGTGACGACCTCCTGTGTTAATCGCACTGTATCCTTAGGGAAAAAGCCTGATGTCGAAGAGCTGATAAATCATCTATGAACGTTCAACACCAACGTGTCCATTTCCATTTCGCTTTTGTTTAAAGCATTTTACGAGAATATGTCTACGGCCAAGTAGTGCTGCAGGTCCATTGGTCTCGTCAAGCAGGTTTAGTAAGCGTTGTTTTTTACTGCGAAAATACATTGTTAGTCTTATTAAAGATAGAAATGGCAGATAGGCAAACCTTTGGCCCAAATTAAATATTCGTGAAGCATGCAGTGAAAATTTATCGCAGCCTTCCCATGTCAACACGGCTTTCAAGGTTGGGAATGTAATTGAATTGAGGTGTGGAGCAAGACCCGCTAGGTAGCCTTTCCTGGCGACGCGATTGTTTATGATCGGGCGTTGAAAATTTCCTGTTAGTAAATACTTGATCCGGTATTTGATGTTCCAGTAGTTGGGAATTGTAAGCACCATCATGCCGCCTGGCTTAAGAACACGGACCATTTCTGTAAGTACACAAAAAGGTGCCCGGAGGTGTTCCAAAACTTCAGTCGAGACGAGGGCGTCAAAGGTGGCAGTTTCGAACGGTAGGGTTGCTTGATTTAGATCATGGGCGACAAATTTCACCTTTCCTACATGAGTTTCAGGTGGATGATATTCCAATGCAGTCACGTCTGCGCCATCGTCAGCTAACTTTTTTGCAAGTGTACCTGCTCCTCCTGCGCCGACATCGAGTATGCGCATACTTGTCAGGTTCGGCCAACTGTCGCGAATGATTTCATACGAGAGTTCCTGGATAGTTTTTCTCATGACAAAGATTCCTATAAGGTTGTGAGAGCCAATTGTTCAAGGGCTGAACCTGTCGTAGAAAAAGACCTCGACCTCGTTGCCCACGGCGATTTTTTCGGTATCGGTTGTATGCAACAGATTCCGCCGCCATGAATGCTTTAAGCAGTGTTTTCACCTATAAAATTACCAGCAAAACCTCCGCCAGCTACTATTATTGCCGGTCTTTTGTCTCATTCAGTTCGTTTCCGAACTGTCTTTCAAAAAGAACTTTGTAAATACCATCTCTTTTGATTAATTCCTCGTGGCGGCCAATATCAACAAGTCTACGGTCATCAAAAACTAAGATTTTGTCTGCATTGATGACAGTAGAGAGCCGGTGGGCAATCACTAAAGTCGTTCGGGTCTTCATCAGATTTTCAAGGGCCTTCTGTACATAGTATTCCGATTCGGTATCCAGATCTGAAGTGGCCTCGTCAAGTATGAGGATATCAGGGTTTTTAAGAAGTGCCCTGGCGATAGCGATCCTCTGCCTCTGGCCTCCCGAGAGGCGACACCCGCGCTCCCCGATGATACTATCATAGCCCTGGGGAAGCTGCGTGATGAAATCGTGAGCATAGGCATCCTTTGCTGCCTGCACTATTTCATCTTCAGGGCAATCGGCCCGCCCGTACGCGATATTGTAACGAACACTATCATTAAAAAGAATAGACTCCTGGGTTACAATGCCGATATTTTTTCGAAGAGACATTACCGAATACTTCCGGATGTCCGTACCATCAATAAGAATGGTTCCTGAAGTCGCATCATAGAACCGCGGTATCAGGTTGGCGAGCGTTGATTTTCCAGCCCCACTCATCCCCACGAGCGCTACCATCTCTCCTTTGGTAATATCAACATTGATATCTTGCAGGACAAGACCATCCTTTTCATTATACTGAAAGTTAAGATTCTTGAATTCGAGTTTTTTCTTAAGACCTGTCAGTTCTATGGCATTTTCATGATCCTTAATCTCCTGTGGCGTGTCCAGGATGGAAAAGACCCTTTCTGCTGAAGCCATTGCATCCTGGACAGTGTTGTTCATTTTTGAAAATTTTCGGATCGGCTTGTACATCAGGAATAGGGCAGCAATGAATGAAAAAAAAGTGCCAGGCGTGGTATTCCCTACAATCACCTGGTAGCCACCATACCAGATGATCAAAGCCAGACAGGCAGATCCGAGGAATTCTATCAAGGGAGAGGTTATCTCATCTGCCCGGACCGATTTCATGATTAGACGGTAAAGCTGCCGGTTCATTCTGCCGAATTTTGTATTTTCTGCATCTTCCATGCAAAATGCCTTGACAATTTTGGTGCCTACAAAAGTCTCTTGAAGGAGGTTATTGATCTGGGCAATTTTCTCCTGCCTTTTCCTGCTAAGTTTTTTCAGCTTTTGTCCAATTTTTACCATGGGAATAGCAGACAACGGGAGAAGAAAAATCGAGATACTGGCCAGTTTGTAATCCCGCCAGAAAACAACCACCAGCAAGGCTATTAAAGTTGTAATCTCACGAGCTAAATCAGCGATTACTTTAGAACTAACAGAGGAAAGGTTTGCTACATCATTAGTAATGCGCGCCATAAGGACTGCTGATGGAATGCGCTAAAAAAGCTCATGGACATGCTGTTAATATGCTCATACAGCTCATAGCGCAATCTGGTGATGAT